>JABFWM010000393.1 GCA_013362195.1 Acidobacteriota bacterium | reverse complement strand
CGCTGCGCACGGCGCTGCGCGCGCTGGAGTTTGTCCTCCGCCAGCGGGAGACCCGCCGGCGCGAACTCCGACGGATCACCGCTGCACGACGGGCAGCGCGGCGGCTCGTCGTCGACGAACCGAGCGGCGCTTTCGGGATAGCGCCGCGGGTGGGTCAGCAGGGCATGCTCGAGGACCGCCAGCAACGGACGCACGAGGATGAGGGGAACTTCGTAATGATGTTCGATCGCGCCCGGCCCGAGCCGGAACACGATGCACACCAGGTCGCGCAGCTCGTCGACGTCGAAGCGACTCACGATCGGGGTCAAGGATTCAGCGGGGCGCATTGCGCCGAGCGTAGCGCGCCGTCGCGATCGACACAACCCGTAAAGGCCCGCGCGAGAACTTCGAAACGTGATCGCGATCAGACGGGCTCCAGTCCGGCCCACCGTGCCGGGGCGCTCGCTGATCGCCACGAATCTACGGAAACCCTACCGCCCCTAGCAAAAGACAACACGAAAGTCAAGTGATCTGGACGCCATGAGTGACACGCCGCTGTTCGTTGTCGCGCCGCCGATCCGGTGCTTCCACCGCCTCGAGCTCCCCGAGCTCCCGGTCTGTGCCAGGCCGGCGCGATGGATCAGACCGTCAGCGAACTGTCAGCCGGACGGGTACTTCTGCGACGAGCATCGCCAACGGACCGACGCGCCGATCGCCGAACCGACGCTCATTCGGCGCGTCAACGTGACCCTTGAGGTGCTGTTCGCGGCAACGAGCTGGACGGCCGGGTGTGCCCATGCGGAGGCGTTGAGCCGGCTCGAGCGGGCCGTCGAGTCGGCCGGCGGCGTCATCAACCTGCATGCCGTCGGCTCCGTAATCGGCCGCTGCGCCGCGCCCGGTGGCCGGCTGTGGCCCGCGGGGGCGCGGACCCACCCGCAGGCACCATAACCCACTCTGTGGGGCGCTCCAGGGCATCCTGTGCGGCCGAGGTTGGGCGGGGTGGGAGCTTGTGTGGATCAGGTGGGTAGTGCGCTAGCGAACCAGTGCACATCGGCCGACGTCTCGCCGGCGGTCCGATTGTGCGCCGTCTGCGGCCACCGCCTGGAGATCCCGAATGCGATCGTGCACAAGGGCGCGTGCGCACGCCGGCGGAAGACGCGCCTGCAGCAACGCCGGCGCGAGCTCGCGCGTCAGCGTGGCCGCCTGGACATGTAGCCCTGTGGAAGTGAAATTTTCACTTCCACGTCACGCCAGGCGGCGCACGCCGAGCACACGGTCGATCGGGAAGTCCTGAAAGCTGACCTGATCGCGCTGGTTGCCGCCGAGCACGCGGACGCGGTCCGGCGCATAGAACAGCCCCGCGAAGAACCCCACGTGCCCTGGCGCGTTCAGCACCGTCGCCGGCGGCGCCCACTCGCCGCGGCTCAACACGACGACGTCATAGCCGGGGCGGGCGTCCATGAGGGACACCGTCGCGCCGACATTCAGCCAGGCGCGCGCGGCGAGCGAGTTCGCGCGCGGCAGATTGAACAGCCACGCGATGTAGTTCACGAACGCGGCACACCAGGGCGTCTCGTCGTCACGGATGCGCCGATCGACGAGCTCCAGCATGGCGACGATCGCGGGATTGTGGAGGTGGCCCGGCGCTTCCGCCAGGCCGATGAACCGCTGGGCGACGTCCAGCGGGGTGAAGGCAATCGGCGAGTTCACGAGTCTTGCCCCATGGTGCCGGACGTCCGCCGGCGGCCGATGAACTTACCCCACAGCGGATCGAGCTTCGTCTCGATCACGGCGAGCCGTTCCCGCAGCTTCTGGTAGGCCATGACGATCGCGATGATGAACGTGGCGATCTGGATCAGATTGCCGAGCGTGATCGTCATGTCGATCCGCATCGTCTCAGCTCCCCGGTCGCGCGCTGGCGTTGGCGGCGATCGCCTCGAGGTCGTTGACCAGCAGCGCGGTGAGGAGCGCCGCCTCGTCGGCGTCGTAGCCGCGCGCCTCGAGCTCCGCGCGGTAGTCGTCGACCGTCAGGAGTCCGGCTTTCACCCCGTCCTCGATCTGGCCGAGCGTCAGGTCTGTGCCGCCGGCGGCCTGGTCGAGCGCCGCGCGTCGGGCGCGCGCCGCGGTCAGAGTGGTGAGCTCGTCCTCGAGCACCGCGACCAGAGCCTGCGATGCCTCTGGCGTGTAGCCGAGTTCCGCGGCGCGCGCGCGATACGCGTCGAGCGTGGCGTTGCCCGACTTCACCGCCCGCGCGAGTTGCTCGAGCGAGAGCCCGCGCGCCCGCGCCGCGGTCTCCGCCTGGTCGGCCGCCTGCCGGGCCGCTTGCACGTCCGCGATCTCGAGCAGCAACAGGTCGACGTCGAGATCGATATCCTCGGCGCTGTAGCCCGCCCGCTCGAGTCGTGCGCGGTAGTCGGCGACCGAGATCAGACCGAGCCGCGCGGCTTTGTGGACGGTGGCGAGGGGCAGCGCGCGGGCGTCCGTCGGCGCTGGCTCCGTCGCGCGTCGCTGCCGCGCGGCGTCGGCTTCGGCCACGTCGTCGCGCAGCTCGCCGATGAGCACGGCTTGCGCGTCCGTCGTGAAACCCTGATCGAACAGGAACCGCTCGAACCACGCCTCGTCGCGGATCCCCAGCAGCACCGCACGACGGGCCTGCTCGAGTGAGATCCCTTTCGCGCGCAATCGGGCGGCGGCTGCGGCGCGTTCCTCACGCGCGGTCGTGTCGTCGGCGATCCGGATCTCGAGCAGCTCGATCATCGCGGCGCGCGACGCGTCATCGAACCCGAGCGACGCGAGCAGGCCGTCGTAGTCGGTGAGCGTGCGATGGCCGCGGCGGACGAGCGTCTCATACCGTCCGAGATCGATCGACCGCTTCGCCGCGGCCGCGTCCGCGGCGCGCCGCTGCTGTTGGGCGGCGGTTCGGGCGTCGAGCCGGGCTTGCAGATCGGCGACGAGCAGCGCGACGTCTCCGTCGGCGAAGTGCAGGGCAACCAGGCGATCGCGATACTGACTGACGGTCAACACGCCATCGAGCACGGCGCGCTCGATCGTGCCCACGTTGATCCCGCGTGACGTGCCGCGCTGCGCCGCCTGGTCGCGTGCCTCCTGTTGGGCGACGTAGCGCGCCCGATCGTCCTCGAGCAGCGCGACGAGCACGCCGACGGTCTCCGCGTCGTAGTGCGCCGCGTAGACGTCTTCGACGCGCGCCAACGGGATCAGGCCGCGGATCGCCGCGCGCTCGAGATCCGCCTCCGAGCCGAGCCGGGCGCGCGCGCGCGCCGCTTCGACGTCTGCCCGGCGCGCGGCCGCCGCGGCGTCTC
>JABFWM010000221.1 GCA_013362195.1 Acidobacteriota bacterium | reverse complement strand
ACCGGCTTTGAGCTCGCGCTCGCCGTCCTCGAAATGGCGCTGCGACGTGTCGATCAGCGACAGGACGGGGTCGGCGATCGCCTGACGGGCGGGCGCCGGTTGCGGCGCGGCCTTCGTCGCGGGCGCCGGCGGCGGCGGAACGGCTGCGGCCTTCGGTTTCGGGTTGCCGCCGCATGCGGCAAGCGCGGCGCACACACCGGCCGTCGTCAGAAAAGACAGCCCTCGTCCCAAGCTCCGATGAATCATTCGGGGCGCTCCCTCGCGGGCAGCCGGCGGATGCATGACGCCGCCGTCTGCAACTCCGTTGCCCTGTTGAGGTCGCCCCCCAAGCCGGGGGGCGCCGTGGTTCGGACGATCCGAGTTACCCGGGAAATCGACCGATCGTCAAAGCGCCAGTAGGGCGGCGCTGTCTTCACTTGCTGGGGTGGCCAGCATAGCACTGCAGGGGTCGAGGGTCAATGTAAAGCCAATAGACTCAACAGTAAGCGTCAATTTCGTAATCTCGCCGAAGCGACCTTGTCGCTGCGCGCGCAATGGTTTGCGTGGGCCGGTGTGCCACCCGCCGCCCTCCTGGAGGCTCGTCGCCGTCACCGTGACCACGCTGCCTGAACGAACATCCGGTGCTGCTCGCCGAGGTCGCGCGCGGCCGGTGTCACGATAGATCGCTCGCCAATTACAATTTTGCGGCCCTGCCGCAGCGCCTGCCGCACGTCGTCTTCGCACACGAAGTCTGCAGGCTTCTCGGACGCTCCGGCCTCGGCTGTTGGGTTTTTGACCTGGTTCCCAGTCGTCGTGGCCGGCGCAGCCTTCGGCGGCATCTCGGCGACCGCAGTTGCCGACGGCACCTCGGTCCTGGTCGGTCCGTAACCGCGGGACGTCAGGAATTCGTCGATCCGACGCGCGAGCACCTCGGCGGCAATCCCCGCCGGCGCGGGTGTTCCCGCGGGCGGGCGCGGCAGCGCGCGGCCGCTGGCCGTACTGGCCGCCGGTACCGACGCCGCACGCGCCACCGGCTTCGTCTCGTATGCGAGGCGCTTGATGTTCAGCAGGTGGCGTGGCGCGATGTTGTCCGACGTGATGTTGCCGCCGTAGCCGCCGCACCCCAGCGTCATCGCCGGATCGAGTCCCGTCGACAGCCCGATCGATCCGTGCGTCGTCGGCGTGTTCACGACAATGCGGAACGCCGGCTTCTTCAGGCCGAACTGGAGAATCACGTCGTCGTTGCGCGAGTGGATCGACATCGTGTGTCCCATGCCGCCGTAGCGCAGGATCTCGATGCAGCGCTGGCAGCCCTCCTTCCAGTCGGCGACGACATAGTAGGAGAGGACGGGGCAGAGCTTCTCGATCGACAGCGGGAAGTCGCGCCCGACGCCTTGCAGCTCCGCGATGAGCACGCGCGTGTCGGGCAGCACGGTGATGCCCGCCTGCTGCGCGACGTAGGTCGCGGCCTTGCCGACGACGGCCGGGTTGGGCAGACGCTGCGGCGTGACGAGCACGCGCGCGACCGCCTCCTGTTCCGCGGGCGACAGGAAGTAGGCGCCGTTCTTGACGAACTCGCGTTTGACGTCCTCGGCAATCGGCGCGTCCACGACAACCGAATTCTCCGACGAGCAGAGCACGCCGTTGTCGAAGGTCTTGCCGGTGACGACGTCCCGGACGGCCTTGGGCACGTCGGCGGTGCGTTCGATGAACGCGGGCGCGTTGCCCGGACCGACGCCGTAGGCCGGCTTGCCGGCGCTGTACGCCGCACGCACCAGGCCCATGCCGCCGGTCGCGAGAATCACCGCGACCTCGCGAGCCTTCATCAACTCCTGCGTGCCCTCGAGCGTCACGGTGGTCATCCAGGTGATCGCGCCGTCGGGGGCGCCGGCACGGCGCGCGCCTTCGTTCATGATCTCCGCGACGCGCGTGATGCAGCGAACGGCGGAAGGGTGCGGGCTGATCACGATCGGGCAGCGCGCTTTGAGCGAGATGAGGATCTTGTAGATCGCCGTCGACGTGGGATTGGTCGACGGCACAATCGCGCACACGACGCCGAAGGGCTCCGCGATTTCGACGACCTTCCGATCCTCGAGGCGGTTGATCACACCGACCGTCTTCATCGGCCGGATGAACCGGTAGACGGTCTCGGACGAGAAGAGGTTCTTCTGGATCTTGTCGGCGACGACGCCGAAGCCGGTCTCTTCGACGGCGAGCCGCGCCAGCGCTTCCGCGTGTGGCGTGACCGCCGCGGCCATGGCGTCGACGATGGCGTCGATCTGTTCCTGGGAGAGCTCCGCGAGGGGGCCGGCGGCGGCCTTTGCGCGTCGCGCGAGGGCCCGCGCCTCTGCGATCGACGCGAGATCGCGGTCCGTCTGCGCCATTTACGCGCCCTTCGCGTCCCGCGGGGCCTTCGGCAGCACCTTCTCGACTTCAGCGTGCGGCCGCGGAATGACGTGCACGGAGATCAACTCGCCGACCCGGCGAGCCGCAGCCGCGCCGGCATCGGTCGCCGCCTTGACGGCGCCGACGTCGCCGCGTACGAGCACGGTCACATAGCCCGCGCCGATGTATTCCTTGCCGACGAGCACGACGTTGGCGGCTTTCACCATCGCGTCGGCTGCTTCGACGGAGCCGATGAGGCCCCGCGTTTCGACCATTCCCAGAGCGTCCATGTGATTGACATCAACCGGGCCTTTGCCCCGGATCCCGGCTCCTCGTTCGCGGCGGGCCCCAGGCCCCGCGCCGCGCGCCCGCACGACGCCTGACCGGCGCGCGCTGTGCGGTTCACGCGCGTGACCGCAGCGCGGTGAACGCTAACATATTGCTGTACCTCTCTCAACTGCGCTACGATCGCGCTTTTGAGACCATGCCCACTTCCGTCAGAGTTGTACTCTGCGCAGCGGTGATGGTGACGCTCGTCACCACCGCGGCGTGCAGCAGAAAACAGGAAAAGGAACCGGCGGTCGCGACGCCGTCGCTCTCGCTCAACAAGGATCGCGTGCCGATCGGCAGCGCCGTCACCCTGACCTACAAGTTCCAGGTCCCGCAAGGGGCGCCGTCGTTCGACAAGAGCTACACCGTCTTCGTCCACGTGCTCGATCCGGAAGGGGAGCAGATGTGGACCGACGATCACCTGCCGCCGACGCCAACCACCAGCTGGAAGCCCGGACAGACGATCGAATACACGCGCACCGTGTTCGTGCCCAACTATCCGTACATCGGCCCGGCGGTCGTGCGCCTCGGCCTGTACGATCCACCGACGGGCCGCCGCCTCGTGCTGAAGGCCGAAGAGGCGTCGCGCCGCGAGTACATCGTGACGCGCTTCCA
>JABFWM010000546.1 GCA_013362195.1 Acidobacteriota bacterium | reverse complement strand
CGGCCAATCGCGCGGGCGAGCTGCTCAGCGACGGCACCCTGACGGCGAAAATCAAGTCGAAGATGGCGCTCGATGATCTGGTGCAGGCGCGATCGATCGATGTGTCGACGACCGAGCGCGTGGTGACGTTGTCGGGGACGGTCTCGTCGCCGGCGGAACGCGAGCGCGCCGTCCAGCTTGCACGTGAGACCCAAGGCGTCACGCGGGTCGTCGACCAGCTGAAGGTCCGCTGAGGCGCGCAGAGATGTCACGACGATGGCCGGGTCGTTGACCCGGCCATTCACCGTTCGGGTGTGGTGGGACGGGGGAACGGCTCCGGCCGGTTCTCGCCGTCGCCGAGCAGCACGCGAGCGAAGAGAGAGCGCTTCGGTGGCTCGGGACGCCGCACGCGCATCTTCGATACTCGCGGAGCCGTCTCCGCAACGGGGACTACGGTCGGGGCGGCGACGAGCTCCGTCTGAATCGATACACGCGCGTCGGGAGGCCGGACGGGACCGCTGCCGCGCGACGCGGCGGGTGGCTCGCGCCCAGCCAGTGATTTTCCAAAGAATCCGCCGGTCAGCGTCGCGGCTGCCGCCAGGACGAGCAGAAGTCGGGCACTCATCTCCCGGAGGTGCAGCGAACGCCATGCCAGCGCCGGGGGTGGCGAAACGTCCAGATCTGGACTAGTAACTCCAGATATGGACTCCAGGCCTTCACGGCTGCGCCGCGAGCCGGCGCGGCCGTCGATTCCCGTCGACCACCGGCCCGACCCGGTCGTCCGCCGCCGCATGTCCGGGCCGGCCCTGCGCACCTTTTTCAGCATCGCCGAGGCCTGGGGCCTCACGGTGTCGGAACAGCGCGCGCTGCTTGGCTGGCCCGCCACATCCACCTTCCATAAATACAAGAGCGGCAATCACGGCACGCTCGCGTTCGACACGCTCACGCGCATCTCGCTGGTGCTCGGGATCTACAAGGCCCTGCAGGTGCTCTATCCCGATGCCGCGCTCGCCGACGGGTGGGTGCGGCTTCCGAACGCCAACGCGATGTTCGGCGGGCGGCCGGCACTCACGCTGATGGCCGAGGGCGGCATCGACGGGCTCCTCCAGGTGCGCCGCCTGCTCGACGCGCGCCGGGGCGGCCTCGGATAAATCTCACACATGATGCCCGTTCCCCCCGTCACGCGCATCAGCTGGCGCGATACGGCCCGTCTCGTCCCGAGCCGCTACCCGTCGGTCGGCTTGTTCGACAAGGTGGCCGACCCCGACGATCTCGACCAGATCATCGAGCTCGAAGCGTGGACCAACGATCGCGTGAACACGGAGCTCGGGTTGATCCACGCCGTGCCACGCGAAGAGTGGGTGACCGGACGGCCGATGGCGTCGGTCGTCATGGCCGCGTTCTGCCATCCCAACCCGCTCGGCGCGCGGTTCTCGACGTCGCGCCGCGGCGCGTGGTACGCGGGGCGCCAGTTCGAGACCGCCGTGGCCGAGTCGCTCTTTCACCGCGGCCGCGAGCTGCGGGAGGTTGGCGTGGCCGACGCGCGCCTCGAGATGCGGCTGTATCGTGCGGATTTCCGCGGCAGGTTCCACGACCTCCGCGGCGCGGACGCGGCGTTCGCGCGTGCGCTCGATCCCGACTCGTACGCCGCGTCGCAGTCGCTCGCGGAACACCTGCTGACCTCGGGCTCGAACGGCATCGTCTATCCGTGCGTGCGCGATCCAGCCGGCGAATGCATCGCGTGCTTTCGTCCGCCGCTGGTCGGAAACGTCCGCACCGGCGGGCACTACGAGTTTCGATGGCAGCCAGGCGTCGAACCGGTGGTCCGCCGGATGGCGGCGCGCTGATAGACTGGCGGCGGGAGCGATCGATGCGCTGTGATCACGTGAACGAGGTGCGGGACGTACCGCCGCGCACGCCGCGCGGCTGTGAGGAATGCCTGAAGACCGGCAGCCGCTGGGTGCACCTGCGCCTCTGCCGGAGCTGCGGCCACGTCGGCTGCTGCGACTCGTCGCCGAACCGCCACGCGACGAAGCATTTTCACGCGACGCGTCACCCGATCGTGACGTCGTTCGAGCCGGGCGAGGACTGGTCGTGGTGTTACGTAGACGAAGCCGAAGTCGACGTCGACGTGTGATTATCGCGACAGGACGATCACCTTTTCGTCGCGCCTGAGCAGCCCGAGGTCGCGGCGGGCGATCGCCTCAATCGCTGCCGGATCGCTCGTGAGCGCCTGCACCCGCGCGCGCAGCCGCGCGTTCTCCGCACGAAGCGACGCGATCTCCTTCGTCAACGCCGCGCGGTCCCGCCGCGCGCGCATGCTGAAGGTGAGGCCGCGCTCGCCAATCAGCGCATTCACGAGCAGCACCGATGCCGCGAATGCCACGGCGAGGCGGAAGGCGCGCGGACCACCACGGAAGCGCATCGTCTGCCACACTACCAGAACCCCGGTGGAAGTACAACCCCGTTCTTATGAAATTGTGGAAGTGGTGGGTGCTAGTGGTGCTGCTGATCAGTGGACCCTGGTTCGGGTTCGTTCCGCGGCCGCAGTGGTGGACGGTGAACTGGGTCCCGTTCGCCGATCCGGCCGACAAGCCGCGCGATCTGCTGCAGAACGTCCTGCTGTTCGTGCCCTTCGGCTGGTCGTTCGAGTGCGATCGCCGGCGGCGGCGGGCGCTCGCCGGCGGCCTCGCCGTGGCCGCCGTGATCTCGGTGGCCGCCGAAGCCACGCAACTGTTCAGCGTCGCGAGGTTCCCGTCTGCCACCGACGTCCTGATGGCGCTGCTCGGCACCGCGCTTGGCTTCGCTGCCTCGTTCGCCTGGCGTCATCGGTCCGCTCCTTGAGGATGGGGGCACACGCGCTTGGCACCGTCCATCATGTTCAGTTCGACGGACGCGACGCGCAGGAGCGATGCCTGCGATGGCGGCCCTCGCGCAGCCCCGCTCCACTTGAAGTGGACGCACCAGAATCGTCCAGTGACGCGCCAGAGCGGCGGTGTAGGATAGCGGCGTGGCGCGCCGCGATGAGAACGACGAGATCGATCAGCTCATCTCGGAGCTGCACGCGTCGGCGTCGCCCGCGCCGCCGGCCACCGGCGACACCGGACGGCTGGAACGGTGGCTGCGCATCCTCGTGGACGCGGGCGGCAGCGATCTCCTGCTGGTCCCGGGCGCGCCGCCGACCATTCGCGTCGACACGCGCGTCCGCGCGCTGGCCGATGGGCCGCTCGACGGCCTCGACGTGGAGGAATCGGTCATTCCGGCGCTTCCGCCGTACGCGCGCCGCCAGTACCGGCAAGCACTGAGCGCCGACGGGTCCTTCCGCCTTTCC
>JABFWM010000170.1 GCA_013362195.1 Acidobacteriota bacterium | reverse complement strand
TCTCGTCCCCACTCACTTCCAGCTTCACCCAGTGCGACAGGCCGGCCTCGCGCGCGAGACGCGCCGTCCGGATCGCGTCCTCGGCGGTATAACACGCGGCCGTGTTCGGCAGGATGAAGTAGCGCCCCGGGTCGATGTAGTCGAGCAGCGACTCCTTGCTGCGGTCGGTGACGTTCACGCGCCGCACCGCGACCGTGACGACTTCCGCGCCCGATGCGTCGTGCGCGTCCGCCATGACGGCATTCGACGGGTACTTGCCGGTGCCGATGAGGAGGCGGGAGGTGAACGTGCGGCCTGCGATGACGAATCGATCGGGGGTCATGGTGTGCTCGCCCGGATTAGCGGAAGATCAGCGGCGTCATTCACGCGAGAGGGACGACAAGGAGGCCAGGAGAACCGTGGGTATTGAATCCTGATGAAGGTTTCCTTGTCTCCTTGTCTCCTTGGTCTCCTGTGATCAACCTCCGCCGACGAAGTTCACGATTTCGATCTCGTCGCCCTCGGCCACCTCCGTCGTGCCGTACGCGGCGCGTTTGACCACCGTAATGTTGCGCTCGACCGCGACACGGCGCGGATCGATCTCGAGCAGCGCGAGGAGGTCCGAGATCGTCAGCGGACCGGCGACGGAGAACGGCTCGCCGTTCAGCGTAATCGTCAAAGTCTACCTCAGAAGGCGATCGCGCGAGAGCGCCGCCGCGATGCCGAAGGGTTCCACCAGCGTGCGCAGCCGCCGATCGCCATCGTCATGGGCATGCGGCGGCAGGCCGGCCACAGGCGCGGGGCGCGCCATCGCCAGCGCGATCGCGGCGACGTAGTCATCCACCATCACGGCGGGCGAATGCTCGCGCGTCCACCACGCGTGTCCCGCGCGTCCGAGCCGTTCACGCAGGGGAGCGTCCGTCCCCAGCCGCCGCATCGCGAGGCGCAGCGAATGGTCCTCATCCAGGACGTCGACGGCGACGCAGACCGCGTCGCCGTCGGCCGGCGGCCCCTCGCTCTTCGCCCCTCGCGCACCGGCGTGGTTCACTCGCCACGTCCGGGGATCCAGCGACGGGAATCCCGTCATGTGCACGAGGTCGGTCACGATCGTCGGCACGCCAGCCGCGAGGGCCAGCAGCCACGGGCCCGACGTCTCGCGCGCGGTCGGCCAGCGCAGGTTCACGCTCACGTCGCACGCGGCAATGCACGCCGCGAGGTCGGCCTCCGTCGGCAGGTACCCGGTGACGACGACGCGATCGGCCAGACGGCGTGCGGCGATGTCGGCGTGGACGTCGTAATGCGCCGCCGGAGCGCCGCCCAGCAGCAGCCGCGCGTCGGGCACGTGCGCGCGGACGTTCGCGAACGCCGCGAGCACCTGTGGAATGCGCTTTTCCGGCGTCAGTCCGCCGAACACCCCAAAGACGATCGCGTCCGGCGGAATGCCGTATGCCGCACGGACGCGCGCGCGCACGTCTCGAGCCTCGCCTTCCGCGAGCGTGCTGCCGTCGCCGAGGCGAATCGCGACGATGCGATCGGTGATGTCGGCCGGAGCGACGCCGTTGCGCTGCATCACGTCGAGGAGCGCCAGGCGGGTGCCCTCGCCATGCACCGCGACGAGCCGCGCGGAGGCGATCAGCGTCCGCGCCATCGGCCAGTCGTAATAGAGCGCGCTGTCGAGGCCCGCGACCGCGAGCTCGGCGAGGTCCGCGTTGACGCCGGGATGGTTCCAGGCGAACTCGCGGCGGTAATCGTCGGCGCGCCGTTCGCGCAGCAGCAGCGCGGCGCGCGCGTGATGGAGCCGCGTGTCGTGCAGCACGACCAGCCCCGGGTAGCGCAGCGCATAGGGCCAGATGTAGTCGTGATGCGACGAATTGCCGAACTGATAGACGGTGAGATCGTACGGACGCTGCGCCTGCCGCCAGACGAAATCGTGTGCGGAATGGGCCGTGACGTTGCCGATTGCGCCCGTGATCGCGTGCCCGGCTGCGGCGTCGGCGCGCTCGGCGTCGGGGGACGCCTGCGAGTACACATCGAGAGAGGCGCCGCGTGCCGCGAGAGCGGCGATAAGCTCAGCACTCCGTCCCGCGATCCCGGTGCGCACGGGCGGCACCGGACTGAACCACGCTAGCCGCATGGCGAAACGAGTGTGATAGCATTCGGGGGTTGAACGGTTGAGAAAAGATTCACAAGCGGACTGACGAGCGCTGACGACTGATGCACGGCTGGCTCCCGATCCTTATTATGCTCGGCTTCGCCACCGGCTTTGCGGCCTTCAACATCGGGGCCTCGAAGCTGATTGGCCCGAAGCGCCCCACCCCCGAGAAGCTTGCGCCCTATGAATGTGGCATGCCGCCGGTGGGCGACGCGCGGGAACGTCATCCCGTCAAGTTCTACCTCGTGGCGATGATCTTCCTGCTGTTCGACATCGAAGTGGCGTTCCTCTATCCCTGGGCGATGGCGCTCCGCGATCTGCGCTGGACGGGCTTCATCCAGCTGGTCGTGTTCTTCGCGATCCTGCTGACCGGCTACGTCTACGTCTGGCGCAAGGGCGTGCTCGACTGGGGCCGCGATCGCGAGTAGGGATGCCGGGTCGCGCGACCCGGCCAACGCAGGTGACGACCTCGCCAAGGCTGTATGGCTGAATTTCCCGACATTCCTGTGCTCACCACCACCGTCGAGAAGATGACGAACTGGGCGCGCCGATCCTCGATCTGGCCGGTCACGTTCGGCCTCGCGTGCTGCGCGATCGAGATGATGGCGATGAGCGCGTCGCGCTACGACATCGCCCGGTTCGGCGCCGAAGTCTTCCGCGGCTCGCCGCGGCAATCGGATCTGATGATCGTGGCCGGCCGGCTCTCGCGCAAGATGGCGCCGGTGCTGCGCCGCATCTACGACCAGATGCCGGAGCCGAAATACGTGATCTCGATGGGCGCCTGCGCGTCGGTGGGCGGCGTGTTCGACAACTACGCGCTGGTGCAGGGCGTCGATCAGATCGTCCCCGTGGACGTGTTCGTGCCCGGCTGCCCGCCGCGCCCCGAATCGCTGATCTACGGGATCGTCCAGCTCCAGAAGAAGATCGATCGGATGAAGCTGACGGCCTGAGCGGCTCAGGGCTCGAGGCTGAGGGGCGTGAGCCGACAGCCATGAGCCCCGTGAGCCATGAGTCCTAAGCCCTGAGCCATGACCAGCGAAGCCATCATCGAAGCCCTGCGCGGAGCGGTTCCGCCCGACGCCGTCGAGCCCGCGCCATCGGCAGACGGCATGGCCGCGATCTACGCCAGCGCCGAGCACATCGTCGACGTGTGCCGCGCGCTGCGCGACACGCCGTCGCTGCGCTTTGCGTTCGCGGCGGACATGACGGCCGCCGACTACATGCCGCGCGAGCCGCGGTTCGAGGTCGTCCTCATCCTCGCGTCGCTCGGCGTGGCGGGGTTTGGCGAGACGCCGAAGCGGCTGCGCGTCAAGGTGCGGCTGCCGGGCCGGGACCCGCGGATGCGGACGCTCTCGGAGATCTGGCCGGCGATGAACTGGGCCGAGCGCGAGGTCTGGGATCTCTTCGGCATCGTCTTCGACGGGCACCCGAACCTCCACCGGCTGCTGATGCCCGACGACTGGGAAGGCCACCCGGCGCGGAAGGACTATCCCGTGCAGATCAAGCTGACCCCGAAGATCTACGAGCCGCTGCAGCTCACGCCGGAGGAGTTCGCCGCGAACGTGCGGGCGGATCTCAGGCAGGCGGGGCAGGACTGAGGGCGGTGGCAGCACGCGACGGCGCGACGCTGGCCGACCGGGCCTTCGCGGCCACGATTGCGCTGCACGAGCGGATGCGGCACAACCTGGCGGCGACGCTGCTGGCCGCGGCGGCGATCGACGAGGCGTTGCGGAGCGGACGGAAGGTCCTGACGTTCGGCAATGGCGGGAGCGCCGCCGACGCGCAGCACGTGGCGGCGGAACTGGTCGGGCGCTTCATGCGCGAACGTGCGGCGCTGCCGGCGATCGCGCTGACCGCCGATACCGCGATTCTGACCAGCGTCGCCAACGACTATTCGTTCAAGCAGATCTTCGCGCGGCAGATCGAGGCGCTCGGGCAGCCGGGCGACATCGCGCTGGGGATCTCGACGAGCGGCGGGTCGCCGAACGTCGCGGCGGCGCTGCAGACGGCGCGGCAGCGCGGCATGAAGACGATCGCGCTGACCGGCCGCGACGGCGGCTCGGTCGGCGCCGCCGCCGAGATTCACGTCAACGTGCCCGATCAGAACACGGCGCGCGTGCAGGAAGTGCATCGCACGCTGCTGCACGTGATGTGTGAAGTGATTGAGGACGGCGTCGGCCTCACGGCGTAGGGCCCAGGGCCGTTGAAAGCTGTCGACCGCCGTCTCTGCGGACGCCACAGAATCCTGAGCCGCCATGAGTCTTGAGCCCTGAGTCTTGAGCCGCACACGATGACGACGACGACGCCCGAACTGCGCAGCGAGACGATGACGGTCAACATGGGGCCGCAGCACCCCAGCACGCACGGCGTGCTGCGCCTCATCCTGCAGTTGTCGGGCGAGACGGTCGTCTCCGCCGACGCGACCATCGGCTACCTGCACACCGGCATCGAGAAGACGGCCGAGCAGAAGAAGTGGCAGCAGGTGATCCCGCTCGTCGAGCGGATGGACTATCTCGGCGCGCAGTCGAACTCGCTGGCGTTCGTCCTCGCCGTCGAGCGGCTGATGGGGATCGAGTCGAAGATTCCGCCGCGGGTCCGCGACATCCGCGTGCTCATCGCCGAACTGCAGCGCATCAGCAGCCACCTGGTCTGGCTCGGGACCCACGCGCTGGAGATCGGCGCGGTCTCGGTGATGATGTACTGCTTCCGGGAGCGCGAGCTGTTGATGAACATCAACGAGATGCTCGCGGGCTTCCGGATGTTCCCGAGCTACCTGCGCATCGGCGGACTGCGCGAGGACCTGCCGCCGAAGTTCCACGAAGCGGTGAACGCCTTCGTCGAGCGCTTCCCGTCGAAGCTCACCGAGTACGAAGATCTCCTGACCAAGAACCAGATCTGGCTCAAGCGGACGCGCGGCGTCGGCGTGATCAGTCGCGAGGACACGATCGGCTACGGGCTGGTCGGGCCGCTCGCACGCGCGGTGGGCGTCCCCTACGACGTGCGGAAAACGTTTCCGTACTCCGGCTACGACACGTTCCAGTTCGACGTGCCGGTGCGCGAGCACGGCGACGTCTACGCCCGGTATCTCGTCCGCATCGAAGAGATGCGGCAGAGCATCCGGATCATCAAGCAGGCGATCGATCGCGTGCCGCCGCGCGGCCCGTTCGACATCGAGGACTACCGGATCGTGCCGCCGCCGAAGGACAAGGTCTATACGGAGATGGAAGGGCTCATCCAGCACTTCCTGATCTACTCGCAGGGGTTCACGGTGCCGCCCGGGGACGTCTACGTGCCGATCGAAGGGCCGCGCGGCGAGCACGGGTTCTACATCGTCTCGGACGGATCGAACCGGCCCTACCGCATCAAGATGCGTCCGGCGAGCCTGTATGCGTGCCAGGCCGTCCCGAAGATGATCGAGCGCGGGATGATTGCCGACGTCATCGCGGTGATCGGGTCGACGGATGTCGTGATGGGGGACGTGGATCGATGAGTTTCCATCCGTTGATGCCCTACGGCGGCCAGGGCTTCCAGCGTTCCGAGCGCACGCTGATGGCCGAAGGGGAGGCGTTCGCGTTCACGCCGGAGCGCGCCGCCCGCCTCGAGGAGATCTGCGGCCGGTATCCCCCCGAGCGCCGCAAATCGGCGGTGCTCGCCGCGTTGTATCTCGTACAGGAACAGCAGCCGTACATCACCGCGAGCGCGATGCGCCACGTCGCCGACTTCCTGCGCATCACGCCGGCGGAAGTCGAGGACGTCGCCACCTACTACGTCATGTTCTTCAAGGCGCCGGTCGGGCAGTACGTGCTGCAGGTGTGCCGTACGCTGTCGTGCGCCCTGGCCGGCGCCGAGCGCGTCGCCGAGGCGCTCAGCGAGAAGATTGGCGTGCCCGTCGGCGGCACCGATCCGTCGGGGATGTTCACGCTGCTCGAGTTCGAATGCCTGGGCGCGTGCGACCGCGCGCCGGTGGTGATGGTGAACAACGAGCACTGGCACGAGCGGGCGACGCCGGACAGCTGCGCGAAGCTGGTCGACGATCTGCGCGCGCGCGGCGTGGAGGCGCTGAGCGGGTGTCACTTGCACGTGGAACGGCGCTGAGTCGGATGGAAGGGGAGCTTCCGCTGGAATCGAGCTTCCGCCTAAAGGCGGAAGCTACGGGGTCTTTTCGATAGTCATCGCCGTAGCTCCCGGCTTGAGCCGGAAGCACAAATGATCCGTCGCTTCCGGCTTGAGCCGGAAGCACAAATACTATGGAACCAGTACTCACGAAATACGTCCGCGAGCCGAACAGCTTCACGCTCGACTTCTATCTGAAGCACGACGGCTACACGGCGCTCAAGCAGGCGCTCGGCACCCAGCCGAACGACGTCATCGAGATCGTCAAGGCGTCGGGGCTGCGCGGCCGCGGCGGCGCGGGCTTCCCGACCGGAATGAAGTGGCAGTTCGTCGACAAGAAGATCGAGCCGCGCTACATCGCCTGCAACGCGGACGAAAGCGAGCCGGGCACGTTCAAGGACCACGTGCTCATGGAGCGCTATCCGCACCTGCTGTTCGAAGGCTGTCTGATCGGCTGCTGGGCGATTGGCGCGAAGGTCGCCTACATCTACATCCGCGGCGAGTTCTATCACGTGCAGAAGGTGATGGAAGCGGAGCTCGCCAAGGCCTACGCCCAGGGCTACGCGGGCAGGAACATTCTCGGCAGCGGCTGGGACTGCGACATCGTCATCCACCGCGGCGCCGGCGCCTATGAAGCGGGCGAGGAGACGGCCCTCATCGAGTCGCTGGAGGGGAAGCGCGCGCAGCCCCGCATCAAGCCGCCGTTCCCGGCGCTGTCGGGCCTCTACAACAAGCCGACCGCGGTGAACAACGTCGAGACGCTGTGCAACCTGCCCGCGATCGTGCTGAACGGCGCCGAATGGTTCGCCAAGCTCGGACCCGAGAAGAACGGCGGGCCGAAGCTGTACTGCGTCAGCGGCCACGTGAAGCGTCCCGGTGTCTACGAAGCGTCGATGAACACGACGCTGCGCGAGATCATCTTCGACCGCGCCGGCGGCATTCGCGACGGCCACCAGCTCAAGGCGGTCATCCCCGGCGGATCGTCGGTGCCCATCCTGCTGCCGGATCAGCTCGACGTCCCGGCGAGCTTCGACAGCGTGCAGAAGGCCGGCTCGATGCTCGGGTCGGCCGGCATCATCGTCATGGACGAAACGACGTGCATGGTGTGGGCGGCGATGAACCTGATGCACTTCTACAAGCACGAGTCGTGCGGCAAGTGCACGCCGTGCCGCGAGGGCGGCGACTGGCTCTGGAAGATCCTTTCGCGCATCGAGCGCGGCGAAGGGCAGATGCGCGACCTCGATCTCCTCGTGAGCGTCTCGAACAACATCGCCGGCAAGACCTTGTGCGCGTTCGGCGACGCCGAAGCCACGCCGCCGCTCACCACCTTGAAGCACTTCCGCGCCGAGTACGAGGCGCACATCCGCGAAGGACGATGCACGGTGCCGGCGGAGTGGCGGGCCCGGACGGCGGTCGCGGCGGCGCACTGAGCGCACTGAACAATGATGCCGGCGTTCATCAATCCCACCATCGTCGCGCACCTCGTCCTGATCTTCGCGGTCATGAACATGCTGGTGCTGTCCTCGGCCTTCATGGTCTGGATGGAGCGCAAGGTCTGCGCCTACATCCAGGACCGCGTCGGCCCGAACCGCGTCGGCTTCGAAGGGCTGCTGCAGCCCTTTGCCGACGTGTTCAAGCTGCTGCTGAAAGAGGAGCTGATCCCGAAGTCGGCGGACAAGCTGCTGTTCACGCTCGCGCCGATCATTTCCGTCGCCGCCGCGCTGACCGCGTTCTCGGTGGTGCCGTTCGGCACCGAGACGACCCTGTTCGGGCTGCTGCGCGAGCCGCTGCGCCTCGAGGTGACCGACGTCAACGTCGCGGTGCTCGTCATTTTCGCGATCACCTCGATGGGCGTCTACGGCATCGTCCTCGCCGGGTGGAGCTCGAACAGCAAGTACTCGCTGCTCGGCGGCCTGCGCTCGTCGGCGCAGATGATCAGCTACGAGATCTCCTACGGCCTGGCGCTCGCGGCCGTGGTGATGATGGCGGGATCGCTGTCGCTGCGCGAGATCGTCCTCAACCAGTCAGGGTACTGGTGGCACATCATCCCGCGGTGGTACCTGTTCCTGCAGCCGCTCGGCTTCCTGATCTTCTTCACCGCCGGCGTCGCCGAGACCAACCGCGCGCCGTTCGACTTTCCGGAAGCGGAGCAGGAGCTGGTCGCCGGCTACCACACCGAGTACAGCAGCATGAGTTTCGGCCTGTTCTTCCTCGCCGAGTACGTGAACATGGTCACGGTCTCGGCGGTGGCGACGAGCCTGTATCTGGGCGGCTGGCTCGGCCCGTTCCTGCCGGACTGGCTCGGGTGGATGTGGTTCCTGCTGAAGACGCTCGCGCTCCTCTTCTTCTACGTCTGGATGCGGTGGACGCTGCCGCGCTATCGCTACGACCAGTTGATGGAGTTCGGGTGGAAGTACCTGCTGCCGGTCGCCATCCTGAACCTGATCGCCACGGCCGCGCTGGTGATTTGGCTCGGGTGATGCGTCGCGCGCCACTCGCTGGAGACGGCCGACGGCTCACCACGACGATCGCGGCGGGACGAAGGTCACAACGCATGCCTTTGCCAAACAGCCTTCGTGATCGCGGGGGTCTTCGTGGACGTTGCGGGGCGGCCATGGCCCGTCCCGCTGGCGGGGAGAGTCGATGAATCCCGTCCTGTTCTACCTCTTCGCCGCCGTCGCGGTGATCGCGTCGCTGCTGGTCATCGGCCAGCGCAACCCGATGCACAGCGTGATGCTGCTGATCGTGTCGTTCGGGGCGCTGTCGGGGCTCTACGTGCTGCTCGACGCGCCGTTCACGGCGGTCACCCAGATCATCGTCTACGCGGGCGCGATCATGGTGCTGTTCCTGTTCGTCGTCATGCTGTTGAACGCGCACACGGAAGACGAGGCGGTGCCGCAGACGCTCGGCCCGCACGGGATGAAGATCGCGGTGGTGCTGTCGCTGGCGCTCGCCGCGGAGGTGGTGTGGGCGCTGTCGCGCGTCGGCGCGGCGTCGTTCAGCACCGATTCGGCGGCGGCCGGCGCGATCAGCTCGGTCGCGCGCATCGGCACGGGCATCTTCACCACCCACGCGTTCGCGTTCGAAGTGACCTCCGTCCTCATCCTGGTCGCGATGGTCGGCGCGGTCGTGATCGCGCGGAAGGAGCACTGAGGTGATCTCGCTCAACGAATTTCTCGTGCTCTCGGGGATCCTGTTCGCGATCGGCACGGCCGGCGTGTTCCTCCGCCGCAACCTGATCACGATCCTGCTGTCGATCGAGATCATGCTGAACGCGGTGAACCTGACGTTCGTCGCCGTGGGCCGCTATCTCGGCACGGTCGACGGGCAGATCATCGTCTTCTTCGTCATGACCGTGGCGGCGGCCGAAGCCGCGGTCGGTCTGGCGCTGGTCATTGCGCTGTTCAGGCACCGGGAGACGTTGAGCCCCGACGCCTTTACCACGTTGCGATGGTGAGGGTGTCGAGGGTCGGGATGCCGACTCGTACTTGCAAGCGTGGAAAACTACCGATGACGGACGAAAGCCTCTTCAGACCCTCGGGCGGCGTACCACGGAGATTCTCGCCGTCGTTGCCGCATGACGGCGGCGCACACCGCGCGCCCGCGACGAGCGGAGCGGGGCGCCGGGGTGCCCGCGAGCGAGGAGCCAGCGTCCGGGTCGGAGCCCCGGTTACATAATGCTGCTACTGATTCCGCTGCTGCCCCTCGTGGGCTTTCTCACCAACGCGTCGCTGGGGCGGCGGCTGCCGAAGACGGTGTCGGGCGGCCTCGCGTGCCTGGCGATGGTCGCCTCGTTCGTGGTCTCCGTCTTCGCGGCGCTGCGCGCGCACGGCGCCGCCGATCACGCGATCCAGCAGACGGTCTTTCAGTGGATCCCGTCGGGCGACTTCCGGATCCCGTTCGCGCTGCGCGTCGACCCGCTGTCGTCGCTGATGATTCTCGTCGTGACCGGCATCGGCTCGCTGATCCACATCTACTCGACCGCCTACATGCACGAGGAGAGCGACGGTGAATACGCGCGCTACTTCTCGTACCTGAACCTGTTCGCGGCGTTCATGCTGGTCCTCGTGCTCGGCGCGAACTTCCCGGTGATGTTCGTCGGCTGGGAGGGGGTCGGCCTCTGCTCGTATCTGCTGATCGGCTTCTGGTTCCGCAAGACCTCCGCGGCCGATGCCGGGAAGAAGGCCTTCATCGTCAACCGGATCGGCGATTTCGGCTTCATCCTCGGGATGCTGCTGCTCTTCTCGACGTTCACCACGCTCGATTTCCAGGAGCTGGCGTCGAAGGTGGCGGCGCTGCCGGTCGAGACCAGCATGGGGACGCTGACGGTCGCCACGCTGCTCCTGTTTCTCGGCGCGACCGGCAAGTCGGCGCAGATTCCCCTCTACGTCTGGCTGCCGGACGCGATGGAAGGCCCCACGCCGGTGTCGGCGCTGATCCACGCGGCGACGATGGTGACCGCGGGCGTGTACATGATCGGCCGCAACGCGGTGCTGTTCTCGCACGCGCCTGAGACGCTGGCGGTGGTCGCGGGCATCGGCGCCGCCACCGCGCTGATGGCCGGCACGATCGGCCTGGTCCAGAACGACATCAAGCGCGTGCTCGCGTACTCGACGGTCTCGCAGCTCGGCTACATGTTCCTCGCGATGGGCGTCGGCGCGTTTGCCGCCGGCATCTTTCATCTCTACACGCACGCGTTCTTCAAGGCGCTGCTCTTCCTCGGGTCGGGCGCGGTGATTCACGCGCTCGCCGGCGAGCAGGACCTCCGCAACATGGGCGGGCTCAAGGCCGGCCTGCCGATCACCTATTGGACGTTCCTGATCGGCGCGATCGCGATTGCCGGCGTGCCGCCGCTGGCGGGGTTCTTCAGCAAGGACGAGATCCTCTTCCGGACCTTCTCGGCCGGGCACATCGTCCTGTGGACGATCGGGATCGTCACGTCGTTGCTGACGGCCACCTACATGTTCCGCCTGGTGTTCCTCGCCTTCCACGGCGAGCGGCGCCACGATGCGCCGCCGGCGCATCCGGAGGAAGAGGAACCGGCCGCGCACGCGGGCGGCGGTGATCGCGCCGGCGCGCACGCGGCCGCGTCCGCCTCCGCCAAGGCTCCGGCGGACAGGCACACGATGCACCCGGCATGCCCAGCCGCACCGGCCGCCCACGCGGCGCACGATGCATCCGCCGCTCACGGCGGCCGCCCCTCGCCCCTCGCTCCTCGCTCCTCGGACGCGCATGCGCACACGGATCACGCGCATGCGGGCCACCTCCACGACGCGCCGTTGCCGATGGCGCTCGCGCTGATTCTGCTCGCGGTGGGATCCGTGGCCGCGGGGTTCGTCGGGATCCCCCACGCGCTCGGCGGCGGCAACCGCATCGAAGCGTTCCTCGAGCCGTCGTTCGAAGCGCACGCGATCGCGCCGTCGAACCCGGAGTTCCAGATCGCGCCACCGCCCGCCACGGCCGCGTCCGGCGAAGCCGGACACGCCGGCGACGCGGCGCACGGAGAGGGCGCGGGCGAGGGCACCGAGCTGATGCTGATGGGGCTCTCGACGGGGATCGCGGTCGCCGGCATCGTGCTCGCGATGTTCTTCTGGCTGCGTCATCGCGCGGCCGCGCCGCGCATCGCGCGGTCGGCGGCGCCGGCCTACACGCTGCTGCTGAACAAGTACTACGTCGACGAAATCTACGACGCGGCGATCGTGCGGCCGATCCAGCGGTTGTCGACCCTGGTGCTGTGGCGCGGCGCGGACGCGGCGCTCATCGACGGGGCGGTCAACGGCGTCGGCGCGATGGTGCGCACCGCGAGCGGGTCGCTGCGGCGGCTGCAGACCGGATCGATTCGCGCCTATGCCGCGTCGCTGTTCCTGGGCGTCGTGCTGATTCTCGGTTGGTACTTGATGCGGTGATCGGTTGCCGGTTGTGGGTTGTCGGATAACGGTTGGTGGTTACCGGAGGTGAGTCGAAGGCCGCCCCCGCCGAACCGCGGCT
>JABFWM010000327.1 GCA_013362195.1 Acidobacteriota bacterium | reverse complement strand
GGGGAGTGGAACACTTCGGCATCGTCCTGCTCGACACGAAGCACCGCGTTCTCCGCATCCGCGTCCTGTCGATCGGGACGCTCGACTCCACCCCCGTGCACCCGCGGGACGTGTTTCGTGAGGCGGCGAGGGGTGGCGCCGCGGCCATCGTGCTGTTCCACAACCACCCGTCAGGCGACCCGGTGCCGAGCACCGAAGACGTGAAGCTGACCCGGCGCGTCGTCGAGGCCGGAGAGCTGATGGGCATCCCCGTTCTCGATCACGTCATCCTGTCGGAGGTACGGTTCTGCAGCATGAAAGCGCACATGAGTACACTGGCGGATGCACTCGATGGTGCCGGGGCGAGGACGACGGAGGATGGATGAGGGAAAAGCGCGGCGAGCGGGGAATGAAGACCTGGACTGGACCTGGCTGCATGTCGGACACGGGGCGGGCCTGTGATCCGGCCGGGGCCGTGATCCTGTGATGCTGTATTTCGACTGTTTCTCTGGTGCGTCGGGCGACATGGTGCTCGGCGCGATGATCGACCTCGGGCTGCCCGTGGACGCGTTGAAGAGCGCGCTGGGCAGCCTCGCGATCGAATATGGCGACGTCACGTCGGAGCGCGTGCTGCGAGCCGGGGTGTCCGCGACGAAGTTTCGACTCGTCGAAACGGTGCCGGCCGAGGCCTCGACGCACAAGCACTATCACCTCAAACACATCGTGTCTGCGATTCGCCGCTCGGCGCTGTCGGGTGAAGGGCAGGAGCGCGCCGTGCACCTGTTCGAGCGGCTGGCGGCCGCCGAGGCGGCCATTCACCAGACGCCGATCGAGCGCGTGCACCTGCACGAAGTCGGCGCGCTCGATTCGATCATCGACATCGTCGGCGCGGTGTACGCCTTCGAGTGGTTCGGCGTCGACGACGTGATGGCGTCGCCGTTGAACGTGGGGGGCGGCACGGTGCGGTGCGCGCACGGCGTGTTTCCCGTCCCCGCCCCGGCGACGGCGCGGCTGCTCGAGGGGGTGCCGGTGTATGCGGATGGGCAGTCGGAGCTCGTCACGCCGACCGGCGCGCTGCTCGTCACGCACTATGCGAGGCAGTACGGACCGATGCCGGTGATGACCATCGACCGGATCGGCTACGGCGCCGGGGATCGCGATCCGAAAGAGCGTCCCAATGTCCTGCGCATCCTGCGCGGCACACGCGCCGCCGACGCCGGCCAGCCGGGCGAGCGGATCGTGAAGATGGAATCCGAGATCGACGACATGAACCCGCAGCTGTTCGGCCCGCTGATGGACGCGCTGCACGCGGCCGGCGCGCTCGACGTCTTCTACACGCCCGTTCAGATGAAGAAGGGGCGTCCCGGCACGCTGGTCACGATCATCGCGCCGCCGGATCGGCGGCAGGCGCTGACCGACATCCTGTTCCGCGAGTCTACGACGATTGGCGTGCGCTACGAGGAGATGTCGCGCACCCGCCTCGAGCGCACCATCGAACCGGTCGAGACGCCGTACGGCCGCGTGCGCTTCAAGATCGCGCGCCGGGGCGAGGAGGAGCTGAACGCCGCCCCCGAGTTCGACGATTGCGCCCGGCTCGCCGCGGAGCGCGGCGTATCGATCAAGACCGTGCAGGCGGCCGCGATCAAGGCGCGGCTCGATGGAGCGTCGAAATAGCGGCGCTGTTCGTTGGCACGGCCGACGGCTCGTGTTTGCTCTCGTGACCTTCGTGACCTTCGTGATGAGCCGCAGGCCCTGGGGGTGACAGTCGCGATAATATTGTTCGGATGTCCCGGTTCTACCTGACGACGGCTATCGACTACGTGAACAGCCGTCCCCATCTCGGCACCGCCTACGAGAAGATCACGGCAGACGCGATCGCGCGCTACAAGCGGCTCTGCGGGATCGAGACGCTGTTCGTCATGGGCAACGACGAGCACTCGCAGAACGTGTTTCGACGCGCGCGTGAGCTGGGCATGGAGCCGCTCGCGTACTGCGATCTGATGGAACGGGAGTTCCGCAGCGTCTGGGATCAGCTCGACGTCTCGTATGACGATTTCATCCGCACCACGCAGCCGCGGCACCGGATCGCCGTGCAGGAGCTGGTGCGCCGGATCTCCGCGGCGGGCGATGTCTACGAGGGGTTTTACGAGGGCTGGTACTGCGTCGGATGCGAGGCCTTCAAGCAGGAGAAGGACCTCGTCGACGGGAAGTGTCCGCTGCACGGCGCGGTCGAATGGATCAAGGAAAAGAACCACTTCTTCCGGCTGTCCGCGTATCGCGACCGGCTGCTGCAGCACTTCGCGGCGCACCCGGAGTTTCTCGAGCCTGACGTCCGCCGCAACGAAATTCTGCGGCTGCTCGAAGCGGGGCTCGAGGACATCTCGATCAGCCGGGCGGGTCAGGCGTGGGGCATCCAGTTGCCAGCCGACCCGAACAGCGTCGTCTACGTGTGGTTCGACGCGCTGATCAATTACGCATCAGCGGTCGGCTTTGGCGCCGACGAGGCGATGTTCGATCGCTGGTGGCCGGCCAGCCTCCATGTGATCGGCAAGGACATCACGCGGTTCCATACCGTGATCTGGCCGGCGATGCTGATGAGCGGCGGCGTGGCGCTGCCGCGGCAGGTGTTCGGTCACGGGTTCATGACCGTCGACGGCCAGCGCATGAGCAAGACGCTCGGCAACGTCGTGGATCCGTCCGACGCCGCGTCGCGCGGCGGCGTGGATCCGCTGCGCCTCTACTTGATCAAGGAGATCACGTTCGGCGGCGACGGCGACTTCTCGTGGCAGCGGTTCCAGGAACGGTACAACACCGACCTGGCGAACAACCTCGGCAACCTCGTGAGCCGCATTGCCGCGATGACGGAAAAATATCGCGGCGGACGGGTGACGCCGGGCGGGTCGGCGGGGCGGCTCGCCACGGTCGGGACGACGGCGCTCGCCGACTACCGCGAGGCGATGGACCGCTTCGCGCTCGAGGCCGGCGCGGCGGCGGCGTTCCGTCTGATCGATGCCGCGAACGAGTTCATCGCCGAAACCGAGCCGTGGATTCTCGCACGCGACGAGCGTAATGCCGATCGTCTGAGCCAGGTGCTGTTCGACGTGGCGGAAGCGGTGCGCGTGTCGGCGATCCTGCTGCTGCCGATGATGCCCCGCTCCGCCGCGGAGATCCTCCGCCGTCTCGGCGTCAGCGAGACCGCGGATCGTGTGCGGCTCGACGCGGCGGCATGGCGCAATCACGGTGAGCGCACGATTCTCAAAGGCGAGGCGCTCTGGCCGCGCATGGAAGCAGCAGATCGATCCACCACGGACGGATCCACCACGGGTACACACGCGACGCGC
>JABFWM010000357.1 GCA_013362195.1 Acidobacteriota bacterium | reverse complement strand
CCGTCTTTCAGCGCCGGCACGCCGTCGCCCGCGAGGACGGTCGTGGAGGCGATCCAGTTCGGCTCGAGCGGGCGCAACGGAACGGGACGCGTCCACCACCACACCGCGGCGGCGGCGATGACGACGATGGCGCCGAGCAGCAGCGCGGCGAGAACCAGCTTCCGGGACACTCTCCTTGATTATCACCACGGATGCACACGCCGGGGCAGGGGCGACGTCGGCGCGCGAAGGTCCGCCGGGTCTGAAGACCCGGCCGCGATCGACAGCGGATCTGAAGAGCCGCCCTCGGGGGCTGAATTCAGATCCAGCGTCGTGCCTATTCGGCGCGCAGCGCGATCATCGGATCCACGCGCGTCGCGCGGGGGGCGGGTACGAAGGTCGCCAGGAGCGACACTGCCGCGACCAGCGCGATCACGACCGCGTTGACACGAGGGTGCCCAGGCAATACCGTGTGGCAGCCGCGAAAGATGGCAGGCCGGGCGCCAGGCGATTCACGGGTCAGGCCCGGCACGATGCGCACGTGACCGCGCGAGCGAGGGACATCATGGGCGAGACAGACGAGACGAAGATCGATCGTCGATCCTTCCTCCAGACTGCAGGCGTCGTGGCCGGTTCCGCGCTTGCGTCCAGCGCGCTCTCCTACGGACGCATCCTCGGCGCCAACGATCGCATGGCGCTGGGTCACATCGGCATCGGCAACCGCGGCCACGGGCTGATGACGCTCGCGTCGCAGCTCAAGGACAAGTACAACGTCGAGACCGTCGCCGTCTGCGACCTGTGGAAGGAGAACCGGGACCGCGCCGTCTCGATGGGCGAGCGCGCGTACGGCCGCGCCCCGCAGGCGCTTCAGCATCCCGAGGAGCTGCTGTCGCGGAAGGACGTGGACGCCGTGCTGATTGCGACGCCCGAACATTCGCACTCGCCGCTGCTGAAGATGACCGCCGACGCGGAGAAGCACGCCTACTGCGAGAAGCCGATGGGCAACGTGCTCGACGAGGTGAAGGCCGCGCGCGACGCCGTCAAGCAGCGGCGCCTGATCGTCCAGATCGGCACGCAGCACCGCAGCGAGCCGTACCAGCGTGCGGCGCGCGAGGTGCTGCGGAGCGGCGCCGTCGGCGAGGTGAGCAAGTACGAGATCGTGTGGAACTACCACGGGCCGCGCTGGCGGGGACGGCCCGAGGTGAAGCGCATCCGCGAGCAGGACACCGACTGGAAGAAGTGGCTGCTCACCAAGCCGTATCGTCCGTTCGATCCGCAGTTGTATTTCGAGTTTCGCCTCTACAAGGAGTTCTCGAGCGGCATCGCGGATCAGTGGATGAGCCACGGGATCGATCTCGTCCACTTCTTCATGAACGAGCAGCCGCCGCGTTCCGTCACCGCCCACGGCGGCGTGTTCGCGTGGCCCGATGGACGGGAAAATCCCGATACCTTCCAGGCGCTCGTCGAGTACCCGACCTTTCTCGTCAGCTACGCGACCAGCTTCGGCAACGACTGCGACAGCTTCTCGCGCATCATGGGCAAGAAGGCGACGCTCATCAACATCGGCGGCGAAGGCAGCCCGCGCTGGAAGATCGTCGAGGAGCGGGGCAACCACGAAGACGATCCCACCATCGAGCGGCCCGAACGCTGGGTGACGCTGCCCGGCAACGACACGCCGGGGCCGATCAATATCGGCGACGATGACCTGTCGCACATGTCCAACTGGTTCGAGTGCCTGCGCAACCGCAACCCGCAGACCAACGCGACGGTCGACAACGGCTATCTGCACTCCGTCGCGTGCATCATGGCCGCCGCGGCCTACCGGCAGGGCACACGCCTCTACTACGATGCCCGGGCGGAGCAGATCACGGAGCGGGCACCGACGCACTGATCGCGCGCACGCCACGAATCCCCGCGGCGAGCCTGCTGCCGGGTCTCTTCAAAAGACCCAGCCTGCCTGACACGCTGTGCCGATCAGAAATTGAACCGTGTCGACACCCCGAACGTTCGTGGCTGGTTCGTCAGGTAACTGATGCGCGCGCGTGTGCCCCGCTCCCGGTCGAGCGACAGCAGCGCGCGTTCATCGGTGACGTTGTTCAGGAAGAGCGCAACGTCGAAGCGGGCGCGGCGCAGGCCAGTCCGCACGTTGAGGATGTCGTAGGCGGGCAGCTTCGGATCGTACCGGAAGGTCGTGGCGGTGAGCGGCCCGCCGATCGTGTTGGGTGCGAACGACAGCAGGTTCAAGGTGCCGAGGCCTTCGTCGCCAACCTGCGTAAACCGCGAGCCGATGTGCTGATACGTGGTCGTCACGTACGCGAGCGCACCGTGCCGGACCTCGCGCTGGACGGTTGCGGCGCCGGCGAACTGAAAGTCGGGGACCGTGGGCAGGCGGCGCCCCTTCTCGATGCCGGCGACGACGCTCACGTTGCCGCGCGAATCAGTGGACGTCAATGTCGAACGCATCGCGGAATCGTTGAAGCTGGTCGAGAGCGCGAAATCGAAGCTGCGCGTCGGCGTCGCCTCGAACTCCACTTCGAGCCCCCGGCTGCGGGCGCGCGGGACGTTGAAAATGAGGCGCGACGAGCACGAGCCCGCCGTGACCGTCGCCTGCAGATCGTGGATGTCCATGTAGAAGCCGGAGACGTTCAGCGCGCCATTGCCGTTCAGCACGCGCGCCTTGTACCCGAGCTCGTAGTTCCACGCGGTCTCGTCCTTCCACGTCTCGCGTCCGCCGAACGTGACGAGATCCTGGGGCGTGCATAACGGCACGTTCAGCGGGTCGTTGATCCCGCCGAGGCGGAAGCCGCGTGAGACCTGCGCGTTCAGGTTCCCGCCGTTCGGCAGCTTCCAGGCCGCAATGACGCGGGGCGCGAGGTCGTTGGCGTCGGTCGATCCGGGCTGCGACACCAGCGACGTGCCGTTGTCGTCGTTGCCGAAGATGCCATCGAAGATCTGTTGCTTGTCTTCACTGAACCGGTAGTAGCGCAGGCCGGCGGTGACGCTGAAGGCGCCGTTCACCGCGAGTGTGCCTTCGCCGAAGAGCGCGAACTGATTCAAGCTGTAGCCGAGGCTCGACCAGAACAGGCTGTCCTTTGGCGCCCGCAGCCCTTGCGTCGGGATCCCGGAGAGATCCTGGAACCCCGCCACCGGCAGGTCCTGCCCGTAATCGCGATCCTGGTGGCTGTAGAACATGCCGGCCACCCACGGCAACCGCCCCTTGGGACGCGAGAAGCGAAGTTCCTGCGTGACCGTCTTCGCCTTCGTAGAATCATCGAGCGGCGCGTTCAGCGTATAGACGTTTTCGGGAAGCCCGATGCTGCCCCCGGTGATGCTCGCGGTCAAT
>JABFWM010000321.1 GCA_013362195.1 Acidobacteriota bacterium | reverse complement strand
GCTGCTGCGCGGGCGGCGTCTGCGGCTGCGGCGCCTGGCTCGGCGACGTCTGCGGCGCGGCGGCCTGCTGCGGCGCCGCTGCGATGACGCTCGCCGTCGCGGTAATCAGCGCCGCGGCAAGAACCAGGCGGCGCGCAGGCGTTCGCGCGATCACTACTGACCGCCTCCGACGGGCGTCACGTTGAGGCGATTGAGACTCGCGATCGCCGCCGCGTACCGCTTGTACATCTCCTGCGTCTCGGGCGCGCGCTGCTCGTCTGGCGTCAGCGTGTCGTTCAGGACCTGCAGGAACTGATACTCGCTGTTCGGCACGGCGGGATCGATGAGCACGACGTACAGGGCGTTGCCCGCCATGCCCTCGTTCGATTTGTAGACGTGCCACGCCGTGGCCTGCTGCTTCAGCTCGGGCTTGTCGGTCTTGGCCAGGCCCGCCTTCAACTTCGCCATCATCTCTTCGAACGCCGCGGTCTGATCGGGCTTGACCTGCACGAGCAGAATCCCCGCCGGCGTCGGGAACGACAACTTCGGCGCGCCCTTCTCGGCGGGCGCCTGACCGGCCGGCGGCTGGCCTGCCGGCGGCTGCTGTCCGGCGGGCGGCTGCTGTCCGGCAGGCGGATGCTGCGCGGGCGAAGACTGCGTCTGCGCGAACGCGGCCGCCGGCGCGAGTGCCAGGGCAAGCGCAAAAGTCGAAATCAGAGCACGCATCGTCCAATATCCTCCTTGAACCTCGGCTGACAAAGATCGTCACTCTATCACAGGGGTCTCATGCGAAGCGGGGACGCCGGCGCGCGGATCACCGCGTTCGCTCCCGGTCCACGCCCGTGCATCGGTATCGACCGCACCCGTGTGCAGACGTGTCCATCCGGTGTCTAGACGAACACCGCCATGATCTCGTTAGCCATAAGCATGCCGGGCCGTGTGAGCCTCAACCGCGGCCCTTCGCGCACGACCCAGCCCGCGTCGATGTAGGGCTGCAACTCGCGTCCGTACCGCGCCCACACATCACAGCCGTAACGCGCGCCGGCTGCCTCGATGTCGATCCCGTCAACGAGCCGCAGCCCGGTGAACAGCGCTTCCTCGAGGCGCTCCTCGCGGGTGAGCACGCGACGCTCCGTCACGACATCCGCCCCGCTCATGACGCGGACGATGTACTCCTCGGTGGCGGAGACGTTCTTCCAGCGGACGCCGCCGCGCGTCGAGTGCGCCCCGCATCCGAAGGCAAGCCATTCGCCGTCGGCCCAGTACTTGACGTTGTGGCGTGATTCGCGGCCGGGACGGGCGACGTTCGAGATCTCGTACTGACGGTACCCGGCGTTGTCGAGGCGGAGCATCGCGCGTTCGTACATCGCGGCCGCGTCCTCGTCGGGCGCCAGCGACCAGCCCGCGCGCGCCATGTCTTCCTTCAGCGGCGCGTTCGGATAGAGCTCCAGCAAGTACAGCGACGCGTGATCGGGGGACGTGTCGATGAGACCGTCGACGTTGTGCAGCCAGCCCTCGACGCTCTGGCCGGGCAGCCACATCATCAGATCGAGGCTGACGTTGTCGAACCCGGCGGCCCGCGCCTCCCGCATCGCGACGCGCGCACGATCCGCGGAATGGATGCGGCCCAGCCGCCGCAGCTCCTCGTCCTGGAACGACTGCACGCCGAAGCTGAGACGGTTGACACCGGCCTCACGAAACCGTTCCAGCCTGGCGCGGTCGACGGTTTCCGGATTCGTCTCGAGCGTGACCTCGGCATCGGCCGCAAGATCGAACCGGTGACGGCACGCCGCCACGATCGCGCGCACGTCGGCGGCGTCGAGCAGCGACGGCGTGCCGCCGCCAAAGAAGATGGTGTCGGCCGGCGCGCCCGCGTCGCCGCCGGCGATCTCGCGGAGCAGCGCCTCGACGTAGCGCGCCTTCAGCGCGGCGTCATAGAGGCCCCGGTTGAAGTTGCAGTAGTTGCAGATCGAGGAGCAGAAGGGGATGTGGACGTAGAGCCCGAGCATGTTCGTTACTCGGCGCTCCCCGCCTTTCCGCCCGACCACCCGAGCTCGCGGCCCTGTTTCAACTGCGCGCGCACCGGGCCCTTCGTCTTCGGCGGCAGCGCGCGGCGCGGGCCCTTCGCCTTCCACATCGTCAGCAGGTCGTCGCCCGTGGGCTCCGGCGGCGCGTGACGGAAATCGGCGCCGTCGAATTCGAGGAACTCACACATTTCGTGCAGCCGCGAGTGGATGCGGAAGCCGATGCGCTCCTTCAGCGTGAAGTCGTGCCCGTCGGCGTCGCGCTCGGGCATGTCCTCGTAGTTGGACGTGAAGATCGTGCGCCGGCGCTCGTTATAGCGCGTGTTGACGATGAGATTCATCGTCTCTTCGACCCATTCGGACGGCTTTTCCGAGCCGAGGTCGTCGAGCACGAGGAGGTCGGCGTCCATGACCGGACGCAGGATGTCCATTACCGCGGTCCGCACCAGCGGATTGTAGGTGCTGCGGATCAGCCGCAGCAGATCGCGCGTGTCGTAAAAGAGCCCGCGCGCGCCGCGCGTCAGGATGACGCGCCGCAGCACGGCCACCGCGAGATGCGTCTTGCCGATGCCCGGCGGCCCGATCAGGCACAGCCCCTTCATCGCCTGCTCGCCGCCCGGAAAGTGCTCGGCGAACCGGGCCGCACGCCGCACCGCGGCGAGCAGCTTCTCGTTCGGATAAGTGATGAACGTTTCGAGCTCGCAGCCGCGATAGCGCGGCGGGATGCGCGCTTCGTCGAGCAGCCGCGTCACGAGCGTGTCGCGCCAGCAATCGCAGCGGACCGCGCGACGCACACCATCGATCGTGACGGTCTTCCAGCCGGTGTCGTCGCAGAGTTCGCACCTCATGAGGGTATCGCGCGATTGTACGCGCTCGTTTTCCGATCCGCAATCGCTGAATCGCGAGTGATCCACCGCGGATACACACTGATGCACACGGATAAACAACGATCGCGACGTGACGCCCTTCGACGCATCCGAATTGCATTCAAGAAAAAATATCCGTGTGTATCCGTGTCCATCCGTGGTGGATCAATTGAGGTAACTTCGCAGCTCGCCGGCGCGCTTCGATCGGCGCAGCCGATCCTTGGCGCGCGATTCGATCTGGCGGATCCGCTCCCGCGACAGCCCGAGTGCGTCGCCGACTTCCTGGAGCGTGCGCGGCTCGCCGTCGCGATCGAGGCCGAAGCGCAGCGTCACCACCTCGCGTTCCTTGTCATCGAGCTCGGTGAGCGCGTCGCGCACGCGCTCGACGGCGGCTTCGTGGATCAAGGCGTCCTCGATCGGCGGCTCGATCGCCTGCTCGAGCATGTCGCCGAGCTCCG
>JABFWM010000394.1 GCA_013362195.1 Acidobacteriota bacterium | reverse complement strand
CGCTCCAGCACGGTGCTGCGCTTGACGCCCGGCATGAACCGCGGGATCCGGTCGTAGTCCGTGAGCACGGCGCGCACCAGCTCCGGGTTCTGCCGCACCTGGAAGCGCGCGGTCACGAGGTAGACGCCCCGCTCTTCGCGGACCGTCACGACACCGCGGGACGGCTGATCGTCCGCGGCGTCCAGCTGGGCGGCCGCCATCCCGAGCGCAAGCGCCGCCGCCGCGCCGACAAGAAGCCGGCGGACGCCCGAGCGTCCGCCGGATGTGTGCTGATGCGAGGTCATGATGACCCTCCGGATCCTCAGCGCTCTAGAAGGCGATGACGCCTTCGGCCATGACGCCCTTGAACCGCCCGCCGTTCTTGATGTTGGCCGCGGGGTAGCCGAAGTACTTCTGGTTCACGTATTCCGCCTTCGCGAGCACGTTGGCGGTGATGAACCAGCCGCCGCCGAACTCCCAGCGGTTGGCGCCGACGTCCCCGGTGATGCCGGCCAGTTCGCCCTTGGCGCGGTTGTAGCGCGCGCCCACGAACACACTCTCGTTCGGCAGGCGGTACACCGTGTCCACCGCGTACTGGTTCCAGGTGCGCTCCGCGACTTCCGTCGCCGCCTTGCCCTTGGCCTGCTCGACGACGCCGAAGACCTCGAGGCCGCGGAACTTCACGAACGGGTTCATCTGGAACGCCGTCACCTGGTTCTTGAAACCCGGGTTGATGCCGCCGGAGTCCTTCTGCGCGCTCTCGGTCGCGGCCGTGTTCTCGAGCACGAAGTAATACCGCGACCAGGCGCGGTCGCCGCTGTAGAGCGTGTCGCTCATCGACTTGTCCGTCTTGTACATGGACCCCGTCAGCCGGAGGCGGAGGTCCTTGTTCACCTGGCGATCGATCCCGAGCTTTCCAATCAGCGACGGACCGCGCTGTCCGGGGCTCGTCACGGTGCCGCGCAGCTCGCCCGCGGTCAGCGCGCCCATGGCGATCACGCCCGACGTCTTGAGATACACCTCCGCGCCGATCTGGGTCGTGAACGCGTCGAGGATGTAGTTGCCGACGAACGGGTTGTAGAGCGCGTTGCCGTTGTCGCTGCGGCGGAAGTGCGCGTCGCCGTAGTTGATCTCGAAGTCGCCGAACCGCACGGTGACGATCTGCATCAGCGCCTTCAGCGGCACGAAGTCGATCGGCGACTCGTCGATCTGCAGGTAGCCGTCCTTGACCCACGTCTCGTTGTGGTGCCGGGCCGACAGATAGCTGGTGAGCGCGACGCGGATGCCGGGCGCGAGCTGCGCGTGCAGGTTCAGGTTGGCGGTCGGATTGTTGAACCCGAGGCCGATGGACATGAGCTGGTTCGCGTCGACGCCGTTCACCATGGTCGGCGCCGCCGTGTTGCGGTGCGAGAGGTCCTGGATCTGCGACGTGAAGGCGGCGCCGACGTCCCATTTGAACCCGGTGAACTCCACGCCGCGGTCCTTGGTGGTCTCGAACACGTTGATGCCGCGCCTGTCCTGCGGCCGGAAGTACTGCATCGTGATCGGCCGCCCCTTCTTCCAGGACGATTCGGCGGCGGCGGCCGCCTCGGGGTCGGACGGCTTGTCGGGCGCGGTCGCCGCCGGCGCTGCCGACGCGCCGGTCGACGTACCGCCCTTGTCGGAGAATTGCTGCGCCGGCGCCGGCGATGCGAGCGCCAGCAGCGCGGTCAGCGCCGAAGCAAGACGAATACTCGATGTCATGATGATGTCCTTTGTCGAAATCGATGGCGTTTCCGGGTGGCGTCCGTCGTGTCCCGGCGCTAGGTGAGCGGCACCGAGAGCACGGTCTCGAACGTCACCGTCACCTTCGGATCGGTCTTGAGCATGCCGAGCATCGCCTTCGGCGGCGTGATGCCGTAGTCGGTCATCAGCAGATCGACGCGGCCCTGCACGGTCAGTGTCGAGGTGCTGCGCTTCGCGGTGATGTCGAGGACCACCTCGCGCTCGACGCCGGCGATCCGCAGCGTACCGAGCGCCTTTCCCTGGCCGGCGGCGGTGCCCTTCATGTCGAAGCGCGCGAGGCGGAACGTGATGTCCGGGAACTGCTGCACCTTGAGCGCCTTGTGCATGTTCTTGTCGAGGCCCTCCTTCGGCGAGGTGAGCGTCGCGGCGGCGACGGCGATCTCGAAGGCGTCGATTGCGCCCGGCTTGAACGCGTTGTCCCAGAACGCTTCGCCGACGATCGCGGGAGCGAGCTGCGCGCGCGTGACGCGGACCGTGGTGGTCGACGCGGTGTAGGCGTGGACGTTCGAGGTTCCGTTGATCGTGACGCGCGCCGAGTCGATGGCGAGCGGCCCTTCCGGTGCGCTCGCACCTGCGGTCACCCACGCGGTCAGCGCGATCGCCGCGACCGCACCGGAAAACAGACAGAATCGACGTGCCATGTGAGCCTCGCTTATGAGAGATGTTTGATACCGCCGTCAGTCAGGGCAACGGGCGTGCCGTCGGATGCAGGGCGATTTCCACGCGTTTTCCCGGGGTGCGGGCGCGCGGGCACAATCGCGTGCGGACTTTTCCGCAGGCGCGGGAAATTCCCCCGCGTGATGGTCGCCTGGCCGCCAGCGGGCGCGCGTCGTGCAGGAAACCGTCACGGCGCGGTCTTCGCGGTGCGATGCGTGCGGAAAACTTCCCACGCGGCGGGGAATCGTCCGCACCGCGCGACCTGCAGGAGAGCATCGATGCAGCCCTTCGGTTCTGTGACACGGTTTCCTCTGGCATACTCAGATGGGCATGGAGGAGAGGCGGCGGGCCCGCATATGACCAACGCAACAGTGCTGGTGGTCGACGATGAAGACCTGATCCGGTGGTCGGTGGGCGAGCGACTCCGCGGCGAGGGCTACACCATCCTCGAAGCGGCCACCGGCCAGGCGGCGCTCGAGCGGTTCAAGGAGGGCGTCGACCTCGTGCTGCTGGACTACCGGCTGCCCGACATCGACGGCCTGGCGGTGCTGCGCGAGATGAAGAAGCTCGACGCCGACGTCCTCGTGATCCTGCTCACCTCGTTCGTGAGCGTCGAGACCGCGGTCGAGGCGATGAAGCTCGGCGCGTTCCACTTCGCCAACAAGCCGTTCAATCTCGACGAGATCTCCGCGCTCGTCGCCAGGGCGCTGGAAACCACGCGGCTGCGGCGCGAAGTGAGGCAGCTGCGCGCGAACGAGGCGCGTCCCTACGGTCTCCGCGCGATTGTCGGCGAATCGGCCGCGATGGAGGCGCTGCGCCAGATGATCGCGAAGGTGGCGGCGAGCCCGGCCTCGACCGTCCTGCTGACCGGGGAGAGCGGCACCGGCAAGGACCTGGTCGCGAAAACGATTCA
>JABFWM010000446.1 GCA_013362195.1 Acidobacteriota bacterium | reverse complement strand
TCGCCGGCCACCGACGCCGTGGCGGAGGCGGCGTCTTGTGCGTTGCCCCACACCAGGCGGCTGCCCCAGACGAGACGATTGCTCCAGACGTCCGCGTTCGTCTCGATCGGGACGTCATTGCCCCACACGAGCCGATCGCCCCAGACCAGCCGCTGGCTCCACGCCAGCGTGTCTGCGCCAAACGTCGTCCTCGGCACGAGCGGCGCGGTCAGCCACGGCGCGTTCGCGGGCATCGACGTGTTGACGAGACGCGCGAGCGCGACGGCGCCCGCCGCATTCACTTCACCCGCGCCCTGCGTCAGCACGTCGTACACGTTGCCGTTTTCGTCCGACATCAACGTCGCCGTGTACATCAGGATGGCTTTGACGAGATTCGGCGGCAACTTGCTCGGCTTCCACGTGGTATTCGTCGCCGCGGTGTAGGTCAGTCGATGCGCCTGGAGCACGCGAGCGACGACGCCCGCCACGACGCCCGTCGACATGCTGGTGCCGCTCAGGCTGATGTAGCGGCTCGGCGCGGTCACCTTGCTGGTCTTCGTCGCCGTCGGGTTCAGGAAGACGACGAGCTTCGTCTGATACGTATTGTACAGAGTGCTTCCTGGAGCCGCGGTGGACAGCTGGCGGCGCCCCGGCGCGATCACGTCCGGCTTCGCGTAAGCGTCGTACCACGTCGGGCCGCGCGAACTGAACGGCGCGACACGATCGTCGGTTCGCGTCCCCGTCGCGAGCGTGTCGGCCGTGCCGACGGTGATCGCGGAGGGCGCGTTGCCAGGCGACAGGATGCCCGCGTACCCGACCTCCCCGGTGGTGCGGTTCGCACCTTCGTTGCCGGCGGCCACGACGACCACGATGCCGGCGGCGACCGTGCGCTGCACCGCCTGCACCAGCGGGTCGGTGTCGGCGGACTCGTAAATCGGATGCCCCAGCGACAGGTTGATGACGTCGATGCCGAGCACGGAACGATTCTTCACCGCGTAATCGAGCGCGCGAATCACGTTCGTCGTCGTCCCCTGTCCCTGCGCGTCCAGCACCTTCATGCCGATCAACCGGACGTTCGGAGCGACGCCGCCGACGTTGCCGTAGGACTGCACGCCGGGATCGCCGATGAGACCGGCGACGTGCGTGCCATGGCCGTTGTCGTCATACGCAATCACCGACGCGACCGTCGTCGCGCTCTTCGTGAAGTCGAAGAAGTTCACCACGCTGCCGGCAGTGCCGCCGACGATGCCGGTGTCGATGATGGCGACGCCGATCGTGTCGCCCATCAGCGTCAGATCGGTGATGCCGAGCGTCTGATACGTGTTCGTGCCCGGAAGCAGACTGGTCCAGGGATTCGTCGCCGAGGCCGCCATCGCCACCGGGCCGTCGACCGACAGCGTCGCAATCGACGGCAGCGTCGTCAGCCGCCGCAGTTCGCGGCGCGCGATGCGCATCGTGACCGCGTCCACCATCGGCAGCTCGGCGACGACGTGCGCGCCGACGGCCCGCGCGTCTGCGCTGACCTCGGCGATCTCGTGTCCCGCGGCGGCCCGCGCAATCACCTGAATCGACGCGGCGTCGTCGCTGTCAAGCTGCTGCTGGAGGACGCGATCGAGGTGCGGGCGCGATGCCGCCGTGCGCGTGCCGGGCGACAGCTGCGTCAGCGAGACACAGCCGACCACCGCGCCTGCAAACAGCGCCAACCAGACATGCCGACGAACCGCAGCGACCATTTCGAAATCCTCCGGTCCCAGAGACGGCCCAGTCGTAACGCGCCGAGAGTGGCAAGGATCACTCCAAGGGTGGGATCAGCAGGTAAATTGCTGCGGGCGCGGGACTAAGGGCGAGATCGCTCCGTGGCCGGGAGCGATGATAGTGGTCCAAGATTGCACACACGGGCGCTGTTTACGTTGCTCGTGTGTGTTCAACCCGCTGTCGCGTCAGCACTTGCGATGGCGTGTCCCGGGACGAACCACGATTGCGTCGCCCTGAGGCACGGACGCGGCGGCAGCGAGTCGCTACTTCTTGACGGCCCGCGCTTTCTGCTTCGCCCGTCGCATCGGCTGCGGCTCACTGGTGTGCGTGCCGGGCTCTGAACGAAGTCTCGAGCGGCGACGTGTCACGGCGCCCTCGAAGGCGGGCCCGACCCCAGAGACGGCGGACCGCACCGCAGCTGTGTAGGGATTGGCCGGCCGCCATCCACGCCCGGGGCGCAGGTCGGGGAACCTCTCGTAAATCGCGTCGAGCTCGCGTTGAATGTCGGCCAATCGTTCCTCCGCATCCTTGCGGGACAGCCGGACAAATTCCGCTTTCTTCATGACTGCGACCTTACTCCACGCTCTGACGAGGAGACAACGAGTCGACACATGACGCTGCCGTTTACAGGAACGAGTCGCATGGCCCAATCAAATGCGAGGTATATCAAACGGGCCGCCGGCGCACTCTTGATCGGATGTGGGCGTCTTTCGTCGGCAACGCCAGGTGCTGGCGTGGCTCGACGATATGACTACCCGTGACAGAAACGGCACCGGACTGCGGTGTCGCAGTCCGGCTGCCGTTGCTTCTTTCCGCAGTGTTCGGCGGGAAACGAGCCGCCCGGGCATTCGCAGTGCTTACGGCTTGCTAGCCCGCCTCGAGCGGGTCCCGCCGGACACTACGGAAAGCATGACGAGCCGATCGGTGCGAAGTTCGATCCAATCCCTCCGCAGCTTCTCCGAGGCGGCACACGCGCTGACCTGCGACCGCTACTTGACGATCAGATCACCTTTCATGCCGACCATGTAGTGGCCCGGAAACGAGCAGAGATAGGTGTAGGTACCGGGCTTCGCCGGTGCGGTGAAGGTGACCTCAACGCGCTCCCCTGGTCCGACGAGACCCCTGGCGACGATGACCTTGTCCTGCATCGTGGGCGGAATGAAGTCCGTCGCGCGCGCATCCATCGCGGCATTGACGAAGTCCTCGGGCTTCACGCCCGCCTTCAGCACGACGAAGTTGTGCGCCATCACGACCTTGGGTGCGGTGCCGACGGACCGCAGCACGACGTGCAGGCGCTCGCCCGGCCGCGCGTGGATCGACGTCACGTCGTATTTCATCGTGTCGCCACCGGTGAGTTCAATCGTGCGCACGGATGTTGACGTACGTGCCGCACGTGCCGGCGACGCGCCGACGCTCTTCGACGACACCTGTGCGGCGGCGGCGATCGGGACCGCCGCCAGTAAGCAGACGCATGCAAAGATCTTCATGGGAATAGTCCTTCGAGAATGACACGCTGAACCTGCCGGCGTCGGGTTCAACGCCAGAACGACACCATCGCTTCGAGCACCGCAAAGACCAACACCGTCCACGCAACGAACGTGATC
>JABFWM010000531.1 GCA_013362195.1 Acidobacteriota bacterium | reverse complement strand
GGGCCGCCGCGCTGTCGGCGCGCCGGCGGCGCGAGATTGCCCAGGCGGCCGCGCGCGCGCGATGGAAAAAGTGAGGCCCGCGTTACTCACTGAGGCGTGGATGACGGTCGCGGGCTTCCGCGTCGCCTTGTGGGTGCTCCCCTGGCGGCTCGTGTCGCGCGCCCCGCGCCTGTCGCGCCGGCGTGACGACCAGGTCATCGACGACACGCGCCGCGCCGTGCAGGCGGCGGCCCGGTTCGTTCCTGCCGCCACCTGCCTGACGCAGGCGCTGGCACTCCGCGCGCTGCTGGCCCGGCGCGGTCGGCCGTCGACGCTGACGCTTGGCGTCCGCCATCCCGCCCGGTCCGTCGAGGCGCACGCCTGGCTCGAAGCCGACGGCCGCATCGTCCTCGGCGATCCGGGGACGACGCCGTTCGCGCGGCTGCATCCGCCGGCGCCCGCCGCCGCCTCGCCGGACAACCCGGCGCGCAAGGCCTGACCGCAGGCACTCGCCAACCCGGCGGCGCTGGACGCCCCGTTACAACCGTTATGATGGGCGTTCCATGCCGTCGCCCTTCACGCTCGGCGTCGAGGAAGAATTTCAGATCGTCGATCCGGAAACCTGGGAGCTGCGATCGCACGTCACCGAACTGCTCGCCTCCAGCGCGCCGTCGCTCGGCGACCAGATCAAGCCCGAACTCCATCAATCCATCGTCGAAGTCGGCACCAAGATCTGCGGCGACGTCCGCGAACTGGAGGACGAGGTGTGCCGCATCCGCCGCGACCTCGCGGAGAGCGCCGAGCGCGTCGGCCTCCGCATCGCCGCCGCCGGGACGCACCCGTTCTCGCGCTGGATCGATCAGGTCATTTCGCCCGGCGAGCGCTATGAAACGATCGTCGAGGAGATGCAGCAGCTCGCGCGATCGCTGCTGATTTTCGGCCTCCACATCCACGTCGCGGTCCCCGATCGCACGATCACGATCGATCTGCTCAACGAGGCCCGCTATTTCCTGCCGCACCTGCTGGCGCTCTCGACCAGCTCGCCGTTCTGGCAGGGGCGCGACACCGGGCTGAAGTCGTACCGGACGACGGTGTTCCGGCGGTTCCCGCGCAGCGGCATCCCCGAGCACTTCAACTCGTGGAGCGAATACGAGGAGTACCTGACCCTGCTCGTCGACCTGCACTGCATCGACGACGGGAAGAAGGTGTGGTGGGATCTGCGCCCGCACCCGGTGTTCGGCACCCTCGAGTTCCGCATCTGCGACGTGCCGACGTCGCCGCGCGTCACGGTGGCGCTGGCCGCGCTCGCGCAGGCGATCATCGTGAAGCTCTATCGGCTGCGCAAGAGCAACCTCGGGTTCCGGATCTACGCGCGCGCGCTCGTCGAGGAGAACAAGTGGCGCGCCGCGCGGTGGGGCCTCGACGGGCAGCTGATCGACTTCGGCCGCCGCAAGGAAATGCCGATGCGCGATCTCGCCCTCGAGCTGCTCGAATTCGTCGACGACGTCCTCGACGAACTGGGCAGCCGCCCGGCCGCCGACTACGTGCGGACCATCCTTGCGGAAGGGACCAGCGCCGACCAGCAGCTGCAGGTGTACCGCCGGACCGGCGATCTCCGCGCGGTGGTGCAGTGGATCGTCGAGGAAACGCGCGCATGGGAGCGGAGCGCGTAAGCGGCCGCCCCGACGCGCGGTCGCCGCCGCCGTGTTGCAGGAGGGTCTTGTGAAAGTCGGACTGTTGTGCGGCCGTGAGTATGCGTTTCCCCCGGCCTTCATCGACCGCGTCAACGAACGCGGAAGGGCGCACGGCATCACCGCGGAATTCGTCACGCTGACCGGCACGACGATGGGCGAGCCGTCCGGCTATCGCGTGATCGTCGATCGCATCTCCCACGAGGTGGAGTACTACCGCGCCTTCCTCAAGCACGCCGTGCTCGAAGGCGCCTACGTCATCAACAATCCCTTCTGGTGGACGGCGGACGACAAGTTCTTCAACTATGCCGTGGCCGCGAAGCTGGGCGTCGCGATCCCGAGGACGGTCGTGCTGCCGCAGAAGGCGTACCCGGCGGACGTGGACCTCACGCCGGAATCGCTGCGCAATCTCGGCTATCCGATCGACTGGGACGGGCTGCTCGACTACGTCGGGCGGCCCGCGATCCTCAAGCCGTATTCCGGCGGCGGCTGGAAACACGTCTACAAGGTCCACACCCGCGACGAGCTGCTGGCGGCCTACGAGGGCACCGCGCCCTACTGCATGACGCTTCAGCAATTCATCGACTTCACGCAGTACGTCCGCTGCTTCACGTTCGGCAGGACCGACATCCTGCCGGTCGCCTACGACCCGCGCGAACGCCGCTACCTCGTCGAGCACGCCTACCTGTCGCCGGACCTCGGCGCGCGCATCGTGCGCGATGCGCAGACGCTGAACACGGCGCTCGGCTACGAGATGAACACGATCGAGTTCGCGATCCAGGATGGCGTGCCCTACGCGATTGATTTCCTCAACCCGGCGCCCGACTTCGAACGCGATCGCATCACCGCCCACTATTTCGAGATCGTGGTCGACAAGATGGCGGACCTCGTCATCGATCGCGCGCTCACCGGGCAGCCGTATCAATCGTGGCCGCGGTGGCCGGCCATGATCGGCCTCACGCCAGCCGTTGCCGGGCCGGTCTGACGCCGAACGATCGCCGATGGACGCGACCGAACACTGGCGTGCGCTCGTCCGCGGATCGGCGGACGCGACGCGCTGCGCCGCGCTCGCGGCGCGCATGCACGACCGCCGCCTCACGTTCGGAGGACGGTTGCTCTGCCCGTTCCTCCGTCCGTTCTTTCTCAGTCCCGCCGACGAAGCGCGGGTCAGGACCGCGTGCGAAACGTTGTGGCGGGTGGGGGAGCGGGTCGCCGCCGCGGCGCTCGAGCGCCCGGCGCTGCTGACCGATCTCGCGTTGAGCGACGCCGAGCGGGCCCTCGTCGCAATCGATCCCGGCTACCGGACGGCGAGCACCGCGGCCCGCGCCGATGCCTTCATCCTGCCCGACTCGCTGCAGTTTGCCGAGTACAACGCGGAGTCTCCCGCAGGTCCCGGATACGCGCAGCGGCTGTCCGAGCTGTTCGACGACGAACCGGAGATGCAGGCGTTCCGCCGCGCCTTCGAGGTGCGCCACTACGCGCCGATCCCGCGGCTGCTCGACGCGCTATTGGCCAGCTACGCCGAATGGGGCGGCACGGCGCGCCCGCCGCGCCTCGCCATTGTCGACTGGAAGGAGGTGCCGACGTGGAGCGAGTTCGAGCTGCTGCGCGACGCCTTCGTCGCGCTCGGCGTCCCCGCCGTCATCTCGGATCCGCGCGATCTGTCCATC
>JABFWM010000260.1 GCA_013362195.1 Acidobacteriota bacterium | reverse complement strand
GGCACAAGCCGACGCCGTGGCCGAAGCCGCGGCCGGTGAAGACGATGCGATCGCCGGAACGTGTGAGCGTGAAGAGGGCGCTGCGAAGCGTGCGGGTGCCGAGCGCCCGCGTCACCGCCTCGCGGAAGACCTCGCCGCGGACCGTGACGCTGCGCGTGCCGCGGAGCGTGATGCGCGCCGCGCGCCCGGCATCGTCGCGCGACGCGATCTCGACGCCGCGCAGGGCGGCGCCCACCGTCGTTCGTTCGTCGCTGTTCAGGGCGCGCCGGAGATCGGCCAGGCGCGTGTCGAAGGTCCAGTTGACGTGGGCGTCGCGCGCCGGACCGCCGTCGCGCCCGCCGGCGAGGTACGACGGCGCGGCGCCTCCCCATACCGTCGCGGCGCTGCTCGTCCGTCCGCCGCAGTCGGCGTGGAACAGCGGCTCGGCCGGCGCGCCGCCGAACCACAGCAGCTCGCCGCGGGTGCGCGCCACCGCGTCACGCGCGATGGCGGTCCAGCGGGACGAGCGCAGGCGCACCGGTTCGTAGAGCTGGCAATGCGTGCCGGCGCACAGGTCGAACCCCTCGTGCGCGTGGCGATCGCGATGGGCGACGGCGTAGGTGCGGCTGATGATCGCCTGCACCTCGTACATGCGTTCGAGCAGCGCGGCGTCGCGGCTCGACGGGTCCACCTCCGACAGTACCGTCGCGAGCACGTAATCCTCGAGCGCGACGTTCCGAATGGCGAGTCCGCGCGCGTCGCGCACCTGCACGCGCACGCTCTCCAGGCGTGCCGGCACCTCGGCGTTCGGCAGCTCCACGCGCGAGGATCCGCCGCAGCCGGTGAGCAGCGCGATCGCGCCGACGAGGATCGCCGTTCGCACCATCAGGACTCCGGATTCAGGACGTGCCGCTCGGGCTCGGGACATCAGCCGTCTTATCGTCCGGAGCCGCTGTAAACTTGACCGCGTGTCCCGCATTCTCGTCATCGACGACGACCAGGCCGTCCGCGAGAGCATGGAGCGGATGCTGCGCGGCGCCGGCTACACGGTGCAGAGTGTGCCGAGCGGGGAAGAAGGGTTGACGCTCGCAAAAGGGAACGCCTTCGATGTCATCCTCTCCGACATGCGGATGCCGGGCATCTCGGGGATCGACGTGCTGCGTACGCTGCGCGAGCAGCGCGTCGACTCGGCGTTCATCGTGATGACGGGTTTCGGCACGGTCGACACGGCGGTCGAAGCGATGAAGCTCGGCGCCGTGGACTTCGTGCAGAAGCCCTTTTTCCGCGACGAGCTCCTGATGCGCGTCAGGTCGGCTGCCGATCGCCGCCAGCTCGCGCGCCAGGTGGACCTGCTGCAGCGGCAGATCGGGCGCGGCGACAGCCTCGACGCGCTGGTCGGCGACAGCGAGGGGATGCGCCGGGTCAAGGACCTGATCCTGCGCGCGGCGGCGGCGCCGGGCACCGTGCTCATCACGGGCGAGACCGGCACCGGGAAGGAGCTCGTCGCGCGCGCGCTGCACGCCGAAAGCCCGCGCGCCGACAAGCCCTACGTCGCGCTCAACTGCGCCGCGCTCACGGATTCTCTCCTCGAAAACGAGCTGTTCGGCCATGCGCGCGGCGCGTTCACCGGCGCGGCGGCGGCGCGGCCGGGCCTCATCGAGCACGCGAGCGGCGGCACGCTGTTTCTCGACGAGATCGGCACCATGCCGGCGGGCCTGCAGGCGAAACTGCTGCGCGCGCTGGAGGTCGGGGAAGTGCGGCGCATCGGCGAGAACGAGCCGCGGCGCGTCGACGTGCGGTTTCTCGCCGCGACCAACGCCGACCTGCAGCACGCGGTCGAGTCCGGCGCCTTCCGCAGCGATCTGTTCTACCGGCTGAACGTCCATCGCATTCATCTGCCGCCGCTGCGCGACCGCGGGCCGGACCTCGAGCAGCTGCTCGATTCGTTCCTGGCGCGCTACACCGTCGGCACCGACGTGACGGGCTACAGCGACGCGGCGCGGTCCGCGCTGCTCGGCTACGACTATCCTGGCAACGTGCGGCAGCTCGAACACATCGTGCAGCGGGCCGTGGCGGTCGCGCGCGGGCCGCGGATCGAGCCGGCGGATCTTCCCGAGGAGCTGTTCGCCTCGCGGACCGTCGACGCGCAGGCGCGCGCCGCCGACGGGTCCGTCGCGGCCGCGCGCGAGCGCGCCGAGCGCGAGATGATCGTCGCGATGCTGGCGAAGCACCACGGCGAGATCGCGGCGGCCGCGCGCGAGCTGCAGGTCAGTCGCACGACGCTGTGGCGGCTGATGAAGAAGCACCAGATCTAGCTGACCGTCCACGCTGATCGAGGACCACCTCGCGGGCGGGGCAGGTATTCTTCGGTCGCCGGGCCCTTGCCATCCGGGCGCCGCGCGCCGCGATCTGGCCCCCCCGTTCAGCGTCGACTGTCCGCTGGCGTCCTCCGCCCCGGCTGACCGGTGCGTTTCACGCCTGCAACGTTTCACGTTTCACGTCTGCAACACGCCGCCCATCGCACGCGCGCATGCGTCGTATTCGCACGCGGATTTTACGGCGGTGCGCGCGCGTGCGCGGTTGCGGCGCGGCTCTTGCTACCTCGACGGCGACCCTCCCATGCCACCAGTGACCGTGCTCTTCGTCGACGACGATCGAGGCTCTCTCGATCTGCTGTGCGTGGCCGCGCGGGCGCGCCACCTCGAACCGTTCACCGCCACGAGCATCACCACCGCGATGGCGGCGGCGCGGTCGCAGGCCTTCGACGTCGCGCTCGTCGATCTGTCGCTCGGATCCGAGTCGGGGCTCGACGCCATCCGCCGGTTGAAGGAGATCGCGCCGGACCTCGAGATCGTCGCGGTCTCGGGAACGGCATCCCTGGCGTCGGCGATCCAGTCGTTCGACCTCGCGGCGTTCGCGTTCGTGCAGAAGCCGGTCGACGTCGATCACCTGTTCGCGACCGTGAACCGCGCCGTGGAGCGCCGCCGCCTGATCTGGGAGATGCAGGTCATCAACGCCATCGGGGAAGACCTGCGGCGTTCGCTCGATCAGCGCGAATTGATCGACAGCACGCTGCGCCGCCTGATGACGGTGCTCGGCGTCGACATTGGCGGCGCGCGGCTCCGCAACCCCGTCACCGGCGACTACGAGATGGTGATGATCGGCCCGCCCGCGGTCCACGAGGTGTGGGGGCCGGCCACGCCGCTGGTGCCGCGGCCGAGCGACACCGTCGTCGCCACCGGCAAGGCGTTCGTCACCGGCGATCTCCACGCCCTGAGTCCGGCCGACGTCGCCGCGCGCATTCCCGTCCGCGCGACCCTGAACGTGCCGATGTTCGCGGGCGGCGAGCTGATTGGCGTGCTGAGCATCGGCGCCGCCGAGCCGAACCGCTTCAGCGACGACGATCAGCGGCTGGTCACGACGATCGCGAGCCACCTCGCCGTCGCGGTGCAGAACGCGCGGCTGCACTCCTACGCGCGCGTCGGCAAGCAGCAGTGGGAAGCCACCTTCGATGCGATCTCGGACCTCATCGCGGTGTTCGACGGCCAGGGACGCCTGCTGCGCGGCAACCTCGCGCTGGCCGCGCACCTCGGACGTCCGGTGACGTCGCTGCGCAACGCCACGTGCGAGGAAGTCGGGTTGTGCGGGCCGCTGCATCCAGACTGCGGCGTGGCGTCGGCGGCCGCCGCCGGCGGGTGCGTGCGCGCCGAGGTCACCGCGGCGAACGGACAGATCTTCAGCGTCACGACCTGTCCGGTCCGTGATATCGCCGACGGATCCGCGGTCGTGCAGATCGCGAAGAACGTCACCCAGGAAATTCAGAGCGCGCGCCGCCTGCGCCAGATGAGCGAGGAACTGGCGACGGCGAACAGCCGGCTCGTCGCCACGGTCGATCGCCTCAAGACGACGCAGGCGCAGCTGCTGCAGGCCGAGAAGCTGTCGGCGATCGGCCAGCTCGTCGCCGGCGTCGCCCACGAGCTGAACAATCCGCTGACGAGCGTCATCGGCTACGCGCAGCTCGTCGAAGACGAACTGGTGCGCGGGGCGCCGGAGGATCAGCGTCCGTCCGCGGACCTCGCGGTCGACGTGCGGCGCATCGCCGAGGAGTCGGAGCGCGCCGCCCGGATCGTCCGCAACCTGCTCGCCTTCGCGCGGCGCCAGACCGCGGAGCGCGCCCCGCAGGATCTCGCCGAGCTCGTGAGCCGCGTCGTGGCGCTGCGATCGTACGAGTTCCGGCTGAACGGCATCGAGGTGGAGACGGCCTTCGACGAGGCGCTGCCGCACGTCATGGCCGACGGCGGCCATCTGCAGCAGGCGCTGCTCAATCTGGTGTTGAACGCCGAGCAGGCGATGCGCGGACGCACCCCGCGGCGGCTGCGCTTCGGCGCGCAGTTCGACCGCGCGGCCTGCGCCGTCGAACTCACGGTCTCCGACACGGGGCACGGCATCGCGGAAGACACGCTGCGCCGGATCTTCGATCCGTTCTTCACGACGCGCGACGTCGGCGAGGGCACCGGACTCGGCTTGAGCATCTGCTACGGGATCGTGCGCGATCACGGCGGCCAGATCCGCGTCCAGAGCCGCGTCGGCATCGGCACGACCTTCTCGCTGCTGCTGCCGTCGCGGATGGCTGCGGCGCTGGTGCGCCAGACGGTGCTGGTGGCGCATGGGGATCAGACCGAGCGCGACTATCTCGCGGCGATTTTCGGCGGCTGGGGCCATCGGGTGCAGGTCGCCGACAGCGCCGACGCGGCGCGGGCGCAGCTGCGGGCCGGCGGCATCGATGCGGTCTTCCTCGACCGCGCGTTCCTGACCGGTGACTGCGACGCGTGGCGCGCCGCCCGCAAGGCCGACGGGGATCGCGCGTCCGTCGTGCTGTTGACGAGCGCGGACGAGACGGGCGTGATCGCCGATGGCGCGGAGGCCGCCGCCGTGCTGCCGCCGCCGTTTGACTTGCGCGCCGTGCAGGCCGCCCTGCGCGCGGTATCGAAGGAGTGTGTATGACGGGGCAGCGACCGCTGCTGGTCGTCGTGGACGACGAACAGGGCATTCTCGATGTGGTGGGCCGTTTCGCGCGGCGCGCGGGTTTCGACGTGCTCACGTGCTCGGGTGGACGGGAAGCGATCGAGCTGCTGGGGATGAAGCGGGCCGATCTCGTGATGGTGGACCTGCGCATGCCCGATGTCGGAGGCCTCGACGTGCTCCGGGCGATTCGCGAAACCGACCCGCGGTGCCAGGCCGTCCTGATGACCGGCTACGCGTCGGTCGAGACCGCGGTCGAAGCGATCAAGCTGGGCGCGATGGACTACTTGAGCAAGCCGATCGACTTCGGCCGCCTCGAGCAGATGCTGGCCGGCGTCCGCGACGAGATCGAGCGGCGGCGCAACCTGCTGACGATCGAGAGCGACGTCGCGCGCCGCCTCGAGTTCTGCGGGATGATCGGCCGCGGCCCGGCGATGCAGGAGCTGTTCGGGATGATCCGCCGGCTCGCGCCGCACGTGCGCACCGCGCTCATCACCGGCGAGACCGGCACCGGCAAGGAGCTGGTGGCGCGGGCGCTGCACAAGACCGGACCGCGGCGCGAGCGCCGCTTCGTCACCGTGAACTGCTCGGCGGTGGTCGAGACGCTCTTCGAGAGCGAGCTGTTCGGCCACGTGCGGGGCGCGTTCACGGGCGCGACCGATCACAAGCCGGGCCTGTTCGAGCTCGCCGATGGCGGCACGCTGTTCCTCGACGAGATCGGCGAGCTGCCGCTCTCGGTGCAGGCCAAGCTGCTGCGCGTCCTCGAGCTCGGCGAAGTGCACCGCGTCGGCTCGCTCGATCCCCGCCGCGTCAACGTGCACGTCATCGCCGCGACCAACCGCGACCTGCGCGCCGAAGTGGCGGCCGGACGCTTCCGCAGCGACCTCTACTACCGGCTGAACGTCGTCGAAGTGAAGCTGCCGCCGCTGCGCGATCGGCGCGAAGACATTCCCTATCTCACCGCCTCGTTCGTCCGCGGGACGTCGGAGCGCCTGCAGAAGCCGCTGCTCGGGCTGTCGCCGGGGGCCGAGCGGCTGCTGGCCAGCGCGCCGTGGGAGGGCAACGTCCGTGAGCTGCGCAACGTCATCGAGCGCGCGTGCATCCTGGCCGACGGCGAGTTCATCACCGAACGCGAACTGTCGATCAGCATGCCCGCGCTGGAAGCCCCGGCGGCGATGACGGCGGCGGGTCGCACCACGCCGCGCGGCACTGCGCCGGATCAGGATGGCGGCGGCGATCTCCTCGCGACCGTCGAGCGCGAGCACATCCAGCGTGCGCTGCTGCGCGCCAACGGCAACAAGAAAGCGGCGGCGCGCATGCTCGGCCTGAGCCGCCGGGCGCTCTATCGCCGCCTCGAACGGCTCGATCTGGCCGACACCATCATGCGGCGCCGCGACACCGACGCCACCGAGGTCAACGCGTGACACGGCCGCCGGCCGCGCCGTTCGCGTCCGTTCTCGTCGTCGACGACGAGACGGGGGTGCGTGACCTGTTGACGCGGTGGCTCGCCGGCGGCTACGACGTGCAGACGGCGAGCAGCGCCAGCGAGGCGCTGCGGCGCGTCAACGGCGATCCGCCGGCGGTGGCGGTGTGCGACATCCGCATGCCGGGCCACGACGGCCTCTGGCTCGCGCAGCAGATTCGACAGACGGCGCCGGAAACGGCGGTGATCATGGCGACCGGCGTGCAGGATGCCGCGTCGGCGGTGACGAGCGTCCAGCGCGGCGCCATCGATTACCTGACCAAGCCGTTCGGCCGCGATCGGCTCCACGAGTCGGTGTCGCGCGGCGTGGAATGGCATCGCTCGGCCCGGGAAGCACGGCGCTGGCGCGAGGCGCTCGAAGGCGATCTCGAGGCCCGCCGCACGGAGATTGCCGCGACGCTCACGTCGATGGCGGTCGACAGCGAGACGGCGGTCGATCGGATGGTGAGCGCGCTGGTCCCGGACGCGCAGGCCCGCGGGCACGCGCATCGCGTCTCGGCGCTCGCGGCCCGGATGGCGGATGAGGTCCGGCTGAGCGGACCAGGGCGCGACGCGCTCAAAGGCGCGGCGCTGCTCCACGACGTCGGCAAGCTCGCCATCCCCGACGCGATCCTCCGCAAGCCGGCGCCGCTCACACCGGAAGAACAGGCGATCGTGCGGCTGCACCCGGCAATCGCGTTCGATCTGCTCGCCCCGTTTCCCTGGCTCGCTGCCGCCGCCCGCGTCGTGCGGCACAGCCACGAGCGCGTCGACGGCCTTGGATTTCCGGACGGGCTGCGCGGCGACGAGATTCCGCGCGCGTCGCGCATCATCGCCATCGCCGACGCCTTCGAGACGATGATCCACGCGCGCGTCTTCCGCGACGCGATCAGCCCGCGCGAGGCGCGCCTCGAGGTGATGCGCTGCGGCGGCACCCAGTTCGATCCGGAGATGGTCGAGGTCTTCCTGCGCGTTGCCGATCGCGATTGACGCGCCGACTGGTCACCGGCCATCGCCAATCGAGCGGATTTCGTGGCACAATCGCGCATTCGTGTCCACGTATGAACCCGTCATCGGGCTCGAGATCCACGCGCAGCTCCTGACCGCCACCAAGATCTTCTGCGGCTGCAGCACGCGGTTCGGCGCCGCCCCCGACACGCAGCTCTGCCCGGTGTGTCTCGGCCTGCCCGGCGCGCTGCCCGTCCTGAACGCCCGCGCGGTCGAGTTCGGCGTGCGTGCGGCGCTTGCGCTCGGTTGCCGAATCCATCCCGAATCGATCTTCGCGCGCAAGAACTACTTCTATCCGGATCTGCCCAAGGGCTATCAGATCTCCCAGTACGACCGGCCGTTCGCGACCGACGGCGCGATCGCGTTCTCGATTGGCGGCGCCGCCCGCCGGCTGGGCATCGTGCGCGTGCACCTCGAAGAGGATGCGGGCAAGTCGCTGCACGAAGGCGCCGGCGACGCCGGCCGCACCACGCATCTCGACTTCAACCGCAGCGGCGTGCCGCTGATTGAGATCGTGTCGCAGCCCGATCTGCGAACGCCCGCCGAAGCGGCCGAAGCGTTCAGCCGGATCCGCGAGATCCTGGTCGCGCTCGGCGTCAACGACGGCAACATGGAAGAGGGCAGCCTGCGGTGCGACGCGAACGTGTCGGTCCGGCCGGCGGGCACGGCTGCGTTCGGCGTCAAGACGGAAGTGAAGAACCTGAACTCGTTCCGCCACGTGCACCGCGCGCTCGAGTTCGAGATCGAGCGTCAGGTCGCCGCCCTGTCGGCCGGGCAGCGGCTCGTGCAGGAAACGCGGCTGTGGGACGCCGGCGCCGGCCGCACGCACGTGATGCGGACGAAGGAAGAAGCCGACGACTACCGCTACTTTCCCGAACCCGATCTGCCGCCGCTCGTCCTCGAGCCGGCGTGGATCGAGGCGCTTCGTTCGACGCTGCCCGAACTGCCCGAGGCGCGCCGGCGGCGCTTCGTCGAGCAGTACCAGCTGCCCGAGTACGATGCGGGCGTGCTCACCCAGTCGATGAAGCTCGCGGACTATTTCGAACGCGTCGCCGCCACGGCCGGCAACGCCAAGGCCGCGAGCAACTGGGTGATGGGCGAGATCCTGCGCAAGATGAAGGACACCGGCACGGGCATCGAGGACGTGCCGATGACGCCCGACGCGCTCGCCGAGCTCGTGTCGCTCGTCGACCAGGGCCTCATCACCGGTCCGGTGGCGAAGGCCGTCTTCGAAAAAATGTACGAGAGCGGACGATCGGCGCGCGCGATCGTGGACGAAGAGGGGCTTGCGAAGATTGGCGACGCCGCCGCCATCGACGCGATCGTCCGCGAGGTGCTCTCGGGACACGCGCCGACGGTGGCCGAGTACCGCGCCGGCAAGACGAAAGCGTTCGGGTTCCTCGTCGGGCAGGTGATGAAGGCCACGGCGGGGAAAGCCGATCCCGGGCACGTCAACGAGAGCGTCCGCCGATTTCTCGCGGAGCCCGCCGGGGAGCCGCGGTGATCGAAGCGCAGCAGGTCTCGAAGATGTACGGCCGCGGCGTACACGCATTGCACGATCTCTCGCTGCGGATCGACAAGGGCGAGTTCGTGTTCCTGACCGGTCCGAGCGGGGCAGGGAAGTCGACCCTGCTGCGCCTGCTGCTGCGCCGCGACGTGCCGACCGGCGGCCGCCTGATCGTCGGCGGCCGGGACCTCGCGCAGCTGACGCAGCGGCAGGTGCAGGCGTATCGGCGATCGGTCGGGTTCGTGTTTCAGGATTTCAAGCTGCTGCCCAACAAGCGCGTCGACGAGAACGTCGCCTTCGTCCCCCGCGTGCTCGGCATGGCGGCGGCGCAGCAGCAGCGGCGCACGTTTCAGGTGCTCAAGTGGGTCGGCCTGCAGCACCGGATGACGGCCTACCCGATGGAGCTGTCCGGCGGCGAGCAGCAGCGCATCGCGATCGCGCGCGCGCTGGTCAACGATCCGGTGATCATCCTTGCCGACGAGCCGACCGGCAACCTCGATCCGGATCTCTCGCTCGAGATCATGAACCTGTTCCGGGAAATCAACGCCCGCGGCACGACGGTGCTGGTCGCGACGCACGACCGCGAACTGATCCGGCGCGTCGGCCGCCGCACGCTGACGCTCGATCACGGCCGCATCGTCGAGGTCGCCTGACGTGCGCGCGCTCCACTACTTCGTCGTCGAAGCGCTGCTTGGCCTGTGGCGCGATCGCCGCATCGCGGCCCTCTCCACCCTCACGATCGCCGCCGGGTTGTTCGTCCTCGGGTTCTTCCTGATGGTCAACGCCAACCTGCAACGACTGGTCGGCCGCTGGACGGAGGCCGCGGAGCTCGCGGTCTATCTCAGGGACGAGGCGACGCCGGAGCAGATCGCCGCGCTCCGGACGATGATCGACGGCAGCGGGCTCGCCGAGTCCGTGCGGCAGTACTCGAAAGAGGATGCGCGCCGGCAGTTCGCGCGCGACTTTCCCGACCTCGCGGGCGGCGCGTCGGCGCTCGAGCGGAACCCGTTCCCCGCCTCGTTCGAGGTGCGGCTGAACGAGCGGGCGCGGGGCACCAGTGCGGCGATCGACAATCTCGTCACCACGATCGGCGGCATGGGCGGGGTCGCGGACGTTCGCTACGATCGCCGCTGGCTCGAACGGCTCAACGCGGCGATCCGCGTCGTGCGCGGCATCGGCCTGATCATCGGGCTGCTGCTCGCGCTCGCCTGCGCGTTGACGGTGGCGAACGTCGTGCGCCTGGCCGCGGCGGCGCGGAGTGACGAGATCGAAATCATGCAGCTCGTCGGCGCGCCATTCGCCTACATCCGGGGACCGTTTGTCGTCGAGGGCCTGCTGCAGGGCGGGTTCGGCGCCGTGCTCGCGGTCATCATGCTCGCGGCAGCCTTTGCGGCCCTTCGCGCGCGCTACGGCGCCTTCGTCGCCGAGGCGGTCGGACTGGCCGGGGTGTCGTTCGTGCCGGCGCAGCTGCTCGCGCTGCTGGTGATCGGCGGTATGGCGCTCGGATGCCTGGGCGGGTTCATCGTCGCCCGCAGCGTCCGGTGACCCGTAGGGGAATCACCTACATTGTTTCGTTGACAGCTGCTGGAACTCGCGCATACACTCGATCTACCTGGCCTAATATGCCGCACGCGAGGAGTCGCATGGCACGCGTTGTCAGCCCGGATCGGGTATTGAGCGCCCCTGTCACGATGACGGCCGACTTCTATCGCGAGGAGTTCCTCAAGCACCGCGAGTGTCTGGCGCGGCAGCGTGAGTACTACTCCGAGCGCGCGATCACCGATGCCGACGGCGCGATCGCGCGTGTCCTCAGCGAGCTCGACCATCTCTGCGCGAAGGACAATGCCTCGCAGGTGATCAGCCGGCTCCTGAGAACATTCGACGTCGTGACCGGCCTGTCGGCCTGGTCCGATCCCAAGCAGTTTCACTGAGCGGAACGGTTGATCCTGGTGTTCGGCCGCCGCGGCTGGCCGACGTGCGTCGCGACCTCGACGCGCTGATTGCGGCCGCAATCCGCGCCTGCGACGCGCGGCACCTCACGTGGCGCGCGCTCACCCGTCACGCGCGCTTGCTGCCCCCCGAGACTCCTCTATATGTCGTGGCCGCCGGCAAGGCGGCGACGCCGATGCTGCGCGCGTTCGAACAGGCGTACGGCGCGCGGATCCGGGCGCACGTCGTGGCGGCGCCGGATACCGGCTGCGGCCATCCGGTGCCGAACGACGCGAGCGTCGACGCCGGCCGACGCGCGCTGACGATGGCGGCTGACGCGCGCCGCGCGGGCGCGCCGCTCGTGGTCCTGCTGTCGGGCGGCGCCTCCGCGCTGCTCGCCGTCCCCGCTGAACCACTCACGCTCGCCGAGAAGATCGCCGCGACGCGCGTGCTGCTGCGCAGCGGCCTGCCGATTGCCGCGATCAACGGCGTGCGCCGGCACCTCTCCGGGATCAAGGGCGGCCGTCTCGCGGCGGCTGCGGGGCGAACGATCACGTTCGCGATCTCGGACGTGCACGCTCCTGTCGAGGATGATCCGGCTGCGATCGGGTCGGGACCGACCGTCGCCGATCCATCGACGTTCGGCGATGTGCTCGATGCGCTTCGCTCGGGCGGTGTGCTCGACGAGATGCCGGCGGCCGTGCGCGAGCATCTCGCGCGCGGCGCCTCAGGCGAACGCGCCGAGACCGTCAAGCCCGGCGACCCGCGACTCGCCGGGAGCGAGTATCTGCTCGTCGGCAGCCGGCGCGATGCGATGGACGGGGTCGGGGCGGAGGCGCGCGCACGCGGATATACGGTCGAACGCATCGAAGCGCCGACGCTTGGCGAAGCTCGCGAGGCGGCGCGCGCCTTCATTGCGGACGGGCGTGCTCGCGTCGCCTCCGCCGCGCAGCCGCTGTGCATCGTCGCGTCGGGTGAGACGACCGTGCGGATCGAGGGGACCGCGGGCACGGGGGGACGCAACCAGGAGTTCGCGCTGGCGGCCGCGCTCGACGGTGTGGCGTCTGACGGGTGGGCGCTCGCGAGCGTGGGCACCGATGGCATCGACGGACCGACCGACGCAGCCGGTGCGGTGGTCGATGCGTCGACGCTCGATCGCGCGCGCGCCCATTCGCTGGACGCCGCGTCGTCGCTCCGCGGGCACGACGCCTATCCGTTCTTTCACGCGCTGGGCGACCTCATCGTCACCGGACCTACGGGAACGAACGTCGGCGACGTGCAGATCCTCTTGTGTCGGCCGGTCTGAAGACCCGCCCTGCGTGAGCGTGAGAAACAATCCTCGTCGATCCCTCAGGCGCAGGCGGCTCTTCAGACCCGGAGACCGCGGCGTACTCGTCGAAAATTCTTCAGGCGCAGGGCGCGTCTTG
>JABFWM010000304.1 GCA_013362195.1 Acidobacteriota bacterium | reverse complement strand
GCGAGCAGTTCGTTGTCGCCGAGAGCGGCGGGACCGAGCCGCTCGAGCTTCTCACGCGGTCGATCGTGCGCGGCCAGCGTTTTCATGCGCCCTCACTGCTGCTGCTATACTTCGACGGATGTGTCGCCGCGCGGCGATCGGACTGCTGCTGCTCCTCGCGGCCGGCTGCTCCGAGCCGCCTCAGAAGGAAATCAACCAGGCCCAGGGTGCGATTGACACGGCACGCGCGGCCGGGGCCGACAAGTACGCGGCAGAGGAGTACTCCGCCGCGCAATCGGCGTTGCAGAAATCGCACGACGCGGTCGGGCAGCGCGATTACCGCCAGGCGCTCAGCTACGCGCTCGACGCGCGCGAGCGTGCGCAGGACGCCGCGCGCCAGGCCGCCGAAGGCAAAGCGCGCGCCCGCAGCGCCGCCGAGCACATATATTCCGAGATTTCCGCGCGCGCGATGCAGCTCGAGACGCGTCTCAACGCCGCGGAAGCGGCGCGCGTGCCGCCGCGAGAGCTGCAGGGCATCCGCACCACGCTTGCCGAGTCGCGCACCGCCCTGCAAGAAGCGCGCACAGCGATTGACACGGGGAACTACGCCGACGTTCCGAACACGCTCACGCCCTTCCGGGAGAGGCTCGATCAGGCGTTGAGTGAAGTGGAGGGCGTCCCGCAGCGGCCGGGCCGCCGGCGCAAATAGCCTGCAATGGCAGTGAACTGACGGAACGGGGACCTCGCAGCGATCCCAAAGGAAGAGTGGCTGTCTTTCTCAAATCAAAAACCGCTCTCCCGTGTTCGTGAGTGCCCGAACGGCGCAATTCACACGAGTTGCGCGACGCACACCAGCTCCGCCCACCCGGTCAGGAACAATCCACGCTCGGTCCACTCGACGTGCTGTGTGCCGCCGGGCGAGATGACGTCGACACTGCGCGACGCGCCGCCGTAGGACATCGCCGCCACCGCCGCCGCGCACGCTCCGGTGCCCGACGCCTCCGTCCGGCCGACGCCCCGTTCCCAGATCAGGATGCGCACGCGATCGGGCGCTTCGACCGCGGCGAGCTCGACGTTCGTCCCTTCGGGAAACGTCCGGTGCACCGCGAGCCGGGACGCGACCCGATAGAGCCGATCCTCGCTGACCTCGCCGAGCACCACGCATTGCGGGTTGCCGACGCGCAGCGTGACCGCCTGCACCGGTTCGCCGTTGACGTCGATGACGCGCTGCTCGACGTGTTCGGGCTGCCCCATCGACGCGCGGAATGTGAACCGGAGGCCCGCCTCGATCTCGAGCAGCTCCAGCCCCTTGATCCCGGCATCGGTCGTGATCTCCAGCGATTCGCCCTTCTGCAGGGATCGGGTGCGTGCGAGCCACGCGCCGAGGCAGCGGACGCCGTTGCCGGAGATCTCCGCGGGACTGCCGTCTGCATTCAGCAGGCGCATCGACGCCCCGCGCGGCCCGTCGCTGTAGAAGATCACGCCGTCGGCGCCGATGCCGCGATGGCGCTCGCACCAGGCGCGTACCGCACCGGCGCGCCCGGCAGCCGCGGGCGCGTCCTGTTCCTGGACGAGCAGAAAGTCGTTGCCGTACGCGTGTGCCTTGACGATGTTCATTTGCGGCAGAAGGCCAGCAGGTGCCAGCCGAAGCGGCGGACCCACGCGCGCGGCAGCGCGTTGAAGGTGCCGACGAACCACGTGTTGAAGAGCGTCCCCTTCCATCCCCCGTGCAGCCGCGACTTCACCGGGAACCGCTCCTCGACGATCCGCACCTCGCGAAATCCGGCGAGGATGTCGCGGAATTCACGGGCGCTGTACTTCTTCAGCACCGGCGCGTCCTCGTGCTCCAGCCCGACCTTCATCAGCTTCGAGAGGCCGTTCAGCCACGAGACGCGGTTGTAGACCTGGAACACCGCCGTGCCCCCGGTCTTCAGCACGCGGCGGCACTCGGCGACGAGCGCGCGGTCGTTCGTCGTGTACTGCACGACGCCGTGCGCGTAGACGAGGTCGAACGACTCGTCGGCGAACGGCAGGTCTTCGCCGTCGGCTTCCCGAAGGTCCGCCTCGAGGCCCTGCTGACGAACGTTCTCCCTGGCCAGCGCAATCGCGGACGCGGCGACGTCGACGCCGGTCACGATCGCGCCGCCTCTGGCGAAACGCACCAGGTCGGTGCCGGCGCCGCAGCCGACGTCCAGCACCCGCTGGCCGCGATACCCGTCGAAGTCGACGAGCCGCGGCAGGTGGTGCAGTTTCTCGAAGTGATACTGATCGAGGTCCGCGAAGAAGCCGGGCGAGCCGACGGGATGCGTCGTGATCTCGAGATCGTGAATGTGCCGGTTCCAGTAGTCGCGGACCTGTGTGTTATCGGACATGACGATCACGAGCGGCAGCATTGACCGACAGGCGCACGGGCCAGTGGTGGCCGCGGCCGGTTATAAGATACCAGTCGATGCGCGCACGTGACGTGGATTCGCTGGCCGAGGGCGCATTCGACATCCTGATCGTCGGCGGCGGCATCTACGGACTGGCGATCGCGCGCGAGGCCTCGCTGCGCGGACTGCGGACCGCGCTGGTCGAGGCCGACGACTTCGGCGCCGCCACCTCGTTCAACCATCAGAAGACCGCGCACGGCGGCCTGCGCTCGCTGCAGTCGGGGCGACTGGATCGCGCGCGCGACTCGATTCTCGAGCGCCGCGCCCTGGCGCGGCTCGCGCCGCGGCTCCTTCGCCCGCTGCCCTTCATCGTCGGCACGTACCGATCGCTGCTGAAGAACCGCCTCGCGCTGGCGGCCGCGTTCCGCATCGATCGCTGGCTCGGACGGCGGCGCAACGAGGGCGTCGAGCCGGAGCTGCACCTGCCGCCGCCGCGCCTGTCGTCGCGGGCCGCGACGCTGAAGCTGTTTCCGGGCGTGCGCCCCGACGGGCTCACCGGCGGCGCGATGTGGTACGACTACCAGATCGTCGACACCAGCCGGCTCGCGATCGCCTTTGCCGAGGCGGCCGACGCGCACGGCGCGCGCCTCGCGAACTACGTCGAGGCGCTGCAGCCCCTCAAGGAAACCGGCGCGATTGCCGGGATGCGCGTGCGCGATCGTCTGGGCCGCCGGGAGTTCGACGTACGCGCGCGGCTCACGATCAACGCCGCGGGTGCCCATGCGGGCGCGATCATGCGGACGTTCGGCGTGGCGCGCGAGCTCCTGCTCGTCAAGGCGATGAACCTCGTCACCTCGAGGCCGGCCAGCGACATCGCCCTGGCCGCGCCGACGCGCGGCGGACGCATGCTGACGCTCGTTCCGTGGCGCGGCACCGCGCTCATCGGCACGAGCCAGTCCACCGACTTCAAGACACCTGCGGACCTGTCCGTCTCGGCCGCGGAGATCGACGCGTTCATCGCCGAGGCCA
>JABFWM010000438.1 GCA_013362195.1 Acidobacteriota bacterium | reverse complement strand
GATCGGGGGTTAGTCGCCCTAGTTGGGTAAGACGCCGGATCGCGCGACTTCGTTACAGGACCACGGATCGACGCGGGTGTCGCCGGTGTGGCATGGGGGCGGACGGCGGGTGTGGCGGCGGTTCGAGAACCGTGGGGCCACGCCAGCGGTGAACGGGGTCGGACTCCTGCGCCCGACCCCACTCGAACGCCGCGTCTTACTTCTTGGCCCCGCCACCGCCGCGGACCCGCACGTCGGCGGCGTGCTTCGTGCCACCCATGTCGTGATACCGGACGGTCACCTGGTCGCCCTCGTGCACGACGTCCGTGATCTGCGCCGGCATCTTCTCGCCCTTTTTCGCGGAGCCCTTGTGGCTGGCGCCCTGCCCGCTGACGTGCGTCTTCTCGTCGACGGTGAAGGTCATGTCGCCGGTCTTGCCCTTGACGGTCAGTGACGTCGCGCTGACCGACGCGACCGTCCCCATCTCCGTCATCGTCTTCATCGCGGAACCGCTGGACGATTCCTTCGCGCCTTTGGTGGCGGGCTTGGTGGACTGCGCAAGCGCCGGCACCGCTAACAGAATCGCCGTCACCAGGATCGGGAGCACCCGTCTCATACGAACCTCCTCGTGTGAAGCATGAAGCGAAATGTGCGGCATCATTGTGCCCCGGAGGCGGGCGATGCGGAAGCAGTATTCAACGTCGGGGCGTTCTCTCCCGATTGTCTTGCTGAGCCTGCGGATCCGTCGAGCCCGGCGACCGCGCTAGCTGATCGGCTATGGATTCGCGTTTGCGGAAACGGTGTTCGTCGCCCGTCGCCCTTCGTCCCCCGCCCATCGCCCGTCGCCCCTCGCCAATCGCCCACGCCCCTCGCTATCGCGCTTCGCGCAACCGTCCCTCTTCGAGCCGCAGCACGCGATCGCAGGCGGCCGCGAGCCGCGGGTTGTGCGTCGCGATGATCGACGTCAGGCCGCGTTCGCGGTGCATCTCGCGCAGCAGGTCGTGCAGCGTCGCCGCCGTGTGCTCGTCGAGATCGCCGGTCGGTTCGTCGGCGAGCAGGAGCGATGGATCCATCACCAGCGCGCGCGCGATCGCGACGCGCTGCTGTTCTCCCCCCGACAGCATCCCCGGCCGGTGCGTGAGCCGCTCCCCCAGCCCGACGCGATCCAGCAGCGCCTGGGCGCGCCGCTCGCGTTCCTCGGCGGGACGCCGGGCAATGCGCATCGGCATGCCGGCGTTCTCGAGCGCGGTGAATTCGGGGAGCAGGTGGTGGAACTGGAACACGAAGCCGACGTGACGGTTGCGGAAGGCGACGAGCGCGTCGCCCGCCATCGCGCCGAGGTCCGCGTCGCCGATGCGAATCGATCCGCCGTCGATCGAGTCGAGCCCGCCGAGGACGTGCAGCAGCGTGCTCTTGCCGACGCCCGAGGCGCCGACGATCGCCACCATCTCGCCCGGCTCGACGAGGAGATCGAGGCCGCGCAGCACCGGCAGCGTCGTCGTCCCCACGGCGTAGCTCTTGTCGACGCCGGCCGCGGCGAGCACGCTCATTGATAGCGCAGCGCCTGCGCGGGATCGAGCTTCGCCGCCTGGCGCGACGGATAGATCGTCGCGACGAAGCAGATGAGAATCGCCGCGGCGATCACCGCGAGGAAATCGAGCGGCATCAGCGTGAACGGCACGTAGGAGATCTGATAGACGTCGATCGGCACGTGGATCAGGCGGTAGCGATCGAGGACGTAGATCAGCGTGCAGCCCCCGGCGGCGCCGAGCAGCGTCCCGACCAGGCCGATGATCAGCCCCTGCAGCATGAAGATGTGGCGGATGCTCGCCGCCGAACTGCCCATCGTCTTCAGGATGGCGATGTCGCGGTGCTTCTCCATCACCAGCAGCACCAGCGACGCGACGATGTTCAGCGCCGCGACCATGACGATGAGGCCGATGGTGATCGAGATCGCCATCTTCTCCAGCTTCAGCGCGGAGAACAGCGACTTGTTCATGTCGGCCCAGTCCTGGGTCGAATACTGGATGCCGAGCGCCTCCTGAATGTCTGCGGAGATCGTCGGCGCCGCGAACATGTCGTCGAGGCGGAGCTGGACGAAGTCGGGATGATCCTTGGCGAGCAGGCGCTCGGCGACCGGCAGGTCCATCAGCGCGTAGGCGCTGTCGAACTCGTAGAGCCCGAGACTGAAGATCCCCGCCACCTTGAAGCTGCGCGTCCGCGGCATCAGGCCGTACGGCGAGAGCGTGCCCTCCGGCGTCAGCAGCCGCACCACGTCGCCGACGCGGACGCCGAGCGTCTGCGCGAGGTCCTTGCCGAGGACGATGCCGTCGATGCCTTCGGGGCGCTGCCGCACGGCGTCGAGGCTGCCGGCGGTCATGGCGCGTCGGATGTCGGTGACCGTCGGTTCCAGCGTCGTGTCGATGCCCTTGATCGTCACCGGCGCGTTCGCGCTCTGGCCGCTCGAGACGAGCCCCTGCCCGATCACCGCCGGGGCGGCGCCGATCACGTGCGGGATCCGCTTCAGCCGCGCGACCTCCGCCGCCGGATCGCGGATGCCCTCCCCCATCTTGAACACGTAGACGTGCGCCGACGAGCCGACGATCCGATCGCGCAGTTCGCCCTGCAGGCCGGTCATCAGCGCGAGCGCGATCAGCAGCGCCATCACGCCGACCATGACACCGAGGATGGAGATGAACGAGATGAGCGAGATGAAGGCCTGCTTCCTCCGCGCCAGCAGATAGCGGACCGCGACGAACAGCTCGAAGGGGAGATTCATGCGCGTCCGTTCATTCTATTCCAGCGTCCTTCACGGTGACGGCCGACGGCTCGTCACGAAGGCCGCGAAGGGACGGAAGGCCACGGCGACATCACTCGGGGTTGTCTTTGTGTGAAAACGAGTATGCGTGAACTTCGTCTCTTCGTGAACGCCGCGATGAGCCGTGGACCGTGCGGGTGAACGGGGCGGCGATCGAGCTCACCCGCGGGGGCGCATCAGCGGGAACAGAATGACGTCGCGGATCGACGGGCTGTTGGTCAGGAGCATCACCAGGCGATCGATGCCGACGCCTTCGCCGGCGGTCGGCGGCAACCCGTATTCGAGGGCGCGGATATAGTCCTCGTCCATCGCGTGCGCTTCGGCGTCGCCGGCCGCCTTGTCCTTCAACTGCGCCTCGAAACGCCGCCGCTGTTCCGCCGGATCGTTCAGCTCGCTGAAGGCATTGGCGACTTCGAAGCCGCCGATGTAGAGCTCGAACCGCTCGACCGTCTCCGGGTCGTCGTCGCGCTGCTTGGAGAGCGGCGACACTTCGGTCGGGAAGTCGTAGACGAAGGTCGGCTGGATCAGCGCGTCTTCGTTGAGGCGCTCGAAGATCTCGGTGGCGATCTTGCCGGCGCCCCAGGACGGCT
>JABFWM010000466.1 GCA_013362195.1 Acidobacteriota bacterium | reverse complement strand
GCGCCGGCGCGGTCGTGGGCGATCCGGATCCGGTAATCGAAGCGATCGATCGCGATCACCCGCTCGGCGCCGAACATGTACGCGCTCTTGATCGCGAACTGCCCGACCGGGCCGCATCCCCACACCGCGACGACGTCGCCCGGCTGGATGTTGGCCATGTCCGCCGCCATATACCCGGTGGGAAAGATGTCCGACAGGAACAGCACCTGTTGATCCGTGAGGTGTTCCGGCACCTTCAGCGGGCCGACGTCGGCAAACGGCACGCGCGCGTATTCCGCCTGCCCCCCGGCGTACCCGCCCAGCATGTGCGAGTAGCCGAAGATGCCGCACGGCGAGTAGCCCCACATCTGCTCCGCCATCCACGCGTTCGGGTTCGAGTTCTCGCAGAGCGAGTACAGCTCGCTCTGGCACATGTTGCAGCGGCCGCACGCGATCGGGAACGGGACGACGACGCGATCGCCGACGCGGAGGTTGCGCACGTCCTTGCCGACTTCCACCACCTCGCCCATGAACTCGTGGCCGATGACGTCCCCCTTCTGCATCGTCGGGATGAACCCGTCGAGCAGGTGCAGGTCCGATCCGCAGATCGCGGTGCTCGTGATCTTCACGATGGCGTCGTGTGGATTGACGATCTGCGGATCGGGGACGTTGCGGACTTCGACGCGGCCGGTGCCCATCCAGCAGTTCGCTCTCATCGCCTGCCTCCCGCCGCGCGCGGCGCCGGATGGCCGGCCGGCTGCGCCGGCGCCATGGTGCTCGAGCTCCCGGAGCTGGTGGGGATCTCGCCGGTTTCCAGCAGCTGTTTCAAGCGGCGCAGATCCTCCTGGAGCACCTGTTCCGGCGCCTGTCCGATCAGCTTCGTCAGCATCGTGGCGGTGCGGCCGCCGGGCGGCGCGTATTCGAGCAGCACGCGCAACTCGGTGCCGCGATTGCCGGGCGCCCGGTCGAACCGGACCGTACCCCGGTTCTCAATCTGCGATCCGGGAAGCGAGCGCCACGAGATGCTGCGGTTCGGTGAGTCCTCGATGATCTCGGCTTCCCACGACAGCTTGAACCCGGCGGGGCCGCGCGCCGTCCAGCGCGAGCGGCCGTTGCCGAGCACCTCGATCGACTCGAGATGGGTCATCGACCGCGGCAGGTTCTCGAGCTGCGTCCAGAACTCGTAAACCTCTTCGCGCGCGCGATTCACGGTGAACGTCTTCGATACACGCACCGTGTCGTCTTTGCGACGCGCCGGCGTGCGCTGCGGGTCCGATCCAAGCTGACGCGCGGCGACGATGTCCGCGACCATCACGCCCGCGACCGACGCCAGGCCGAACGCGGCTCGGCCGCGCTCCGCGCTCTTCCGCTGCAGGGCGGCCGCCAGCGACGAGAGGTCGACGACGTCGCCCGCGACCCGCGTCCACATCCACTTCGCGTCCGGCTGCGTGAGAATGGCGAGGCCGTTGGCAATCTCGCGTGCGCCGTAGCCCCGGATCACGGCACGCGTGCGCTCACCATCAGCGATACCGACGAGCTGCGCCACCGACTGCGGCGCGGCCATCTCGGCCAGCCCGAGCCCGATGCTGAACCAGCCCAGGCCCTTCGCGAGTCCCTCCCCTCGTGCGTACGTCTGTGCCATGTGCGCTCCTGATGAGTCGTGCATCGATGGATGCCGTGCGGTGTGAACAGGGTGCGGGGTGCAATGGCAGTTCCACGAGGCGTGTCGCGGATGAGCGCGCCGGAACGAGCATGGAGGCGAACGTCGCGTGCAACGCGACGAACAAGGCGGGACCAACGACGGCGTGCTCGCGCGGAACGCGAGCACGCGGTCAAACGCGTGGGATCGGTGCGAAGCGGATCAGCCGCAGTAGCCCTGGCATGGCGGCGGCTCCGGCGTTTCGTTGCCGTTGAAGCTCCCGACCATGCTGGGGTGCATCACGCAGTGATAGCTCTTCGCCGCTCCGATCGAGATCGGCTGGCTGGACGCGCCTGGTGGAATGTCCGCCGTCTGCTGCGTCCGGTCGTCCAGGATGACGTGGTGCGTCACCACGTCATTGTTCTTGAACATGACGAGTTGGCCTGCGTTGACCGTGACCGGGTTCGGATCGAACGAGAGCTTCCCGTTGACGCCCTTTATCGTGACGGTCACGATGTTCGTCGTCCCGGTGCCGCCGCTGCCCGACGGCGACGGACTGACCGGCGTCGATCCGCCGCCGCCGCCGCAGCTGACCGCCGCGAGCGCGCCCGCGAACACGAGCGCCAATACTCCCCTTCTGTCCATTGTTGCGTCCTCCCCAGGAGTCGGAACCGGCGGAGGACGACAAGGCAAAGCCAGTACCGAACGGATCAGGGAAATTTGCGCCCTTTTCCAGGGGTTTGACGCCGCGGCGTTACGCAGCCGGTAAGCGATTTACGCGGAACGCCCGGGTGCCTCGATGCGGCGCGGCATGCGGGGGCTCGGCATCCGGGCATCCGCATTCGGCACGCATGGCACGCACGACCGCGCTGGCCACGAGTCTACGTGCCGAAGCTCCAGATCGGCCCGGCCTTCGTCTTGTTCGCCATCGTCTTGCTCACGATCTTCCAGTAGTAGGTGCGACCCGGCTGCAGCGTCGGCAGCGTGTAGGACGCGGTGCTCTGCGGCGCGACCGGCACGTCGGCCGCGAGGAGCGGCGGCGTCGGCGACGTGCCGAAGTAGATGTCCGCCTTGTGCGCCCACTTGCCCGGCATCCACGTCAGGCGCACGGCCGTTGACTGTCGTGTGACGTCGGCCGGACCGACGTAGGTCGGCGTGCCTGGCGAGCGCGGCACGAACGGGACGTTCTCGACGAAGCCGGCGGAGTTGTTCCACTTGCGCAGGAACTGCTGCTGGAAGTAGCTGAACGCGGTCGCATCGACGAGGAATTGATTGTGTTCCTCCTGCGAGCTCGAAGACGCGGTGGTCCAGTTCGAGGATCCGAAGATCGACATGGTCAGCGCGTAGAGCAGGACGAGTTTGCCGTGATTCAGCCCGGCGTGCTGACGCTGCTTGATCTGGACGCCCGCCATGTACATCCGGTCGATGTTCCACGAGTGCCAGATGTAGTTGGGGTCGCGATACGAGGTCGGTTCGGTGATGAGACGCACGGGAATGCCGCGCCGCACCGCCGCGATCATCGCGTCGGCGTGGCGGCGATCGGTGATGCGGTACATGATCACATCGATGCGGCTCGTCTCGGCGTTGTACTGCTTCAACGCGCGCGCAGCGTAGTCCTCCATCGGCGGGAAGTTGAGCGAGGGATCCTTCGGATACGCCGGGTAGCGGCGGGCGGGCGGCGTGAGGATGTTCGCGTAATCCTGGTAGGCCGTCTGATTCGTCCACACGTCGTCGAAGCGCGTCATGAACGTGTTCACCACCGAGGCGTTTTCGGTGAAGCGGATCACCTCGTCGGTGTAGTTCTGGTACGGCGACGCCGGGACCCACGCCCACGCGCTGTAGTTCGCGCCGCCGAACTGCACCGTCCCCTGGCCGACGAAGATCGCGGCCTTCCAGTGCAGGATGCCTGACGTGGTGCGCTGCCGCATCGGAATGCCGGCGGCGGCGAGTTCGGCGAGCCGGTACGCGTTCAACGGGTTCTTCACGTTCGCGCGCGGGTCGACGACGACGCGCACCGGCACGCCGGACTTGAACTTGTTGATCAACGCCGTGGTGTAGCGCGCGTCTTCCATGAACCAGAAGGCGATGTCGATGCCCACCCGCTCGTTGGCAATCAACTGCAGCAACGACGCGCGGCAATCCTGGAACGACGGATCGCAGAAGCCTTCGAGCGCACGGACGGTCGCTGGCCGCCACACGAAGCAGGCCAGGATCAACGCGAGAAAACACGACGCCACACGATTGGCGCGCAACCCCATGGACAGACCTCCGGTAAGACAAGACGGTTCGCAGGGTCCTTGGCGGCAGAGAAGGCAACCTCGATGCCGCTCTAAATCGTGGGGTTTTGCCGGAAGGATGTAGCGCGCTTACCCGATCCGGTCAATCAAGTGCCGTCGTGAGGGCGTGCGTTACCTCGAAACCGCCGCCGCGGCAGACGAGGTCGGGTTCCTCTGGCCTCGCGCCACGACCGCGCATCCAATCGGTGCCGCAGGTCCTGAGCCGTTTCAGCGTTCGCTGCCGTGCTCGTTGATCTCGACGTCGTCGGTCGGGATCATGTCTTCGCTCAGGCCGGCGTCGTACTCGGTTTCCGCGTTGCCGTCGTCGGCTTCGAAGTTGCGCGGTCCGTCCGGATAACGGCCGTGCTCGGAGTTGGTGGTGTCGCGGATGGGATCGTCTGGGCGCTGGGCCATGGCGTCATCCTCCACGGCGCGGCCGCATGCAAGTGAACTGACGGGCCGCGAAACGGGTCACAGAAAAACACAGAAGGCCCGGGAAGGCCACAGAAAAATGCGCATGTCTGGCTTTCGCGGCGCGTCTGTGTTCTGCTCTGCTTCGGTGGGTTTCCGTCAGCGCCTGTATGGCTTCTGTGCTCGCCGAGGAGGCGCCCGCCGGCCTCCGTGGCGTCGGGAGGCAAGGCTGCGAGCGTTTCATCGCCCCGCGTCCGTGCTGCTCGCGATGGTGCTGTGGTCTTCGATGCGGGCATCGCTGTGGCCCGCCACGGCGCTGGCCCAAAATCCCATCGTCGTCGATCGGCGCCCGCTCAGATCGAGCGTGGAGCTGACGGTGGTGACGGTGACGGTGCGCGATGCCGGCGGACGGCTCGCCATCGACCTGCCGCGTGACGCGTTCCAGATCTACGAGGACGGCGACCCCCAGCAGATCACCCAATTCACCAACGAGCGGGTGCCCGTCGGCCTGGGTCTGCTGCTGGACATCAGCGACAGCATGTTCGGACAGCGCATCATCGACGCGCGCGCAACCGTGGAGCGGTTCCTGCTCGACCTGCTGAAACCTGCTGACGCGTTCTTCGTGATGGCATTCAATCACGAACCGCACCTGCTCACGACGTGGACCGACGATGCGTCGACGGTGCGCGCGGCGCTGGCCGCGCTGAAGCCGTGGGGCGGCACCGCCATCTACGACGCGATCGTCCGCGCCGAGCCGCTGCTCGATGCGCGCTCGCGCGAGCGCGCCGCGCTCGTCGTGATCTCCGACGGCGCGGACACCGCCAGCGACCATTCCCTGCGCGACGTGCGCTCGACGATGCTGCGCACCGACGCGTTCGTCTACGCCATCGCGATCGACTCGCCGCAGCGGCGCACGATCAATGCGCGCGTCAATCCCGAGGCGCTGCGCGAGATCACGAATCAGAGTGGCGGGACCACCGAGGTGGTGCACGACGGGGAAGAACTCGACGCCGCGACGGCGCGCATCGCCGAGGAGTTGAACAGCCAATACGTGCTGGGCTATTCGCCGCCGCATGCGGCCGACGGCAAGTATCACAGCATTCGCGTGAAGGTCACCCGCGAGGGGTTCAAGGTGCGCGCGCGGAACGGATATGTGGCGACGCCGCGCTGACGCGCGGGCGCGTCGAACGACAAAACGCATCGAATCCGTATTCGGTCTGCTCCGTCATCCGGTCGCGCTTGCGCGGTTACGGCTTCACGATCTTGTAGTCGGGCGGCACCACCAGCATGTCGGCGGCAATCGGCTCGGTCGAGATCCCCGTCACCTTGCTCGTCACCTTCGTCGCACCCATCTGTTTCATGATCTCGGCGCCGGGCCCCGCGCCGTCGATGGTGATCGTCAGCTCGGTCAGATAGGGGATCCCTTCCGCGCCGGAGAGTTTTTTCACGATGCGGTCCATGCCGTTGGACGGCGCGCCCGGCATCCCTCCGGCGAGCATCGCCGCCAGGTTGGCCTCGATCGCGGCCTTCTGGAACGCGAGGTATTCCGCCGCGCCCGGCGCGCTCCGGGTCATCCACATGGATCCCTTCAACAGCATCCGCATCTCGCGCAGCATCTCGGCGGCCTGCGGCGCCATCGGCTGGCCCGACGCCATGTCTCCCATCGCCGCCGTGACCGCGAACTCGTATTCGTCGCACTTGAATCCATCGATCGTCTGCGAACGGCCGGTCGCCGCGAACGTGCCGTCGACCTGCGGCATGGGGGCGGCGGGCGTGCCCGGTTTTTCCGGCGCCACCGACGTGACGACCTGCGCGGTCTTGTCGTCCGGCCGCAGCACGAACACCTGCTTCTTGTTCAGATCGGTCAGCGTCGACATCATGCGGCCCATCGCCTCGGTGTCGGTGCGGCCGACCAGGCCCTTGATGCGCAGCACCGTTCTGGGCGTTGCGCCGCCCATCATGGCGCCCATGCCGCCCTCCATCGTCGTCGTGGTCGTGATGGTGACGTCCGCGCGGACGATCGCGGAACAGGCGGCGACGATCAGCGCCGTAGCGAGCCAGCGGTTCATGATTGCTCCAGTCGAGAGGCCACGATTCAGGGACGCGATGCGCGCTTCCGGATGGATCCGACGACTTCCACGACGAGCGGAACGCCGTCGATCTCCGAGGGAACGGCGGCCGCGGGCGCGAGCGGTTCGCGCAGATTCAACTTGACCGCATACTCCCCGTTGACGCGGGTCACGCCGACGCCGACGAGCGAGGGAAGGCGATCGAAGCGGCGGAGCGCCGCCGTTTTCGCCGCACGCGCCTGCTCGAGCGTGACGTGTGGCATCGCGCCATCATGGCGCGAACGCCGATCTAGAACAAGAGCGTGGCCTTCAGGTCGGCCAGCACCCGCTGGATGGGGTTCGCATACGTCAGGCCGAGCCCGTTGCTGCCGCCGTGATCGCCGCCCGCGAAGAGGAGCGCGACCGCGTGCATCGAGTCGTTCACGATGAGCGATCCGCTGTCGCCGCCGTCGCTGAACGCCTGCCGGCCGGCGCCCTCGATCTCGATCTGATTGTCGAACCGCAGATTGCCGACGTCGTACGCGACGACGACGTTGTCGACGTCAAACGCGGTCACGCGACCCGTCGTACCGCCGGTGGTGCGCCCGACCTTATAGACCGTGTCGCCCGCGTCGAGCGCGTCGGCCGCGACGCCTGCCAGCTTGCGATCCTGATTGTTGACGAGCTGACGCAGCCGGCCGGCGTCGTAAGTGATCGTCGGCTGAAGGGCCGCGATCGCGCAGTCGACGAAATTCGTGCCGGTCGGCTTCAAACGGACCCACTGCTTCAGCCGCGCGACCCGTTGCGCCGGCTGCCGGCCGCCGTCATACGGACCGCGCTGGAGAATCCAGTCGTTGGTGCGCGCCCGGTCCTCGTTCGCGAGCACGTGATTGTTCGAGAGCACGTGGACGGCCGTGCCGCGCCGCACGAACGCCGACGTGGTGCCTGCCGTGATGTTGACGTGCCCGATGGATGCGCCAATCAGCATCGGCCGGGTGTCCTGTTGATACCACGGCCGGGTCGCCTGGGACGGCTGCGCCCGGCGCGGCGCCACGCGCCTCGTCGACGCGCGCTTCGCGCGTTTGTCGATGCGGCCGATGAACCGCACGTCGACCTCGCCGCGCGCCTCGCGCGTGATCTGCTCGACCAGCGGACTCTCGAGGAGACCGGGCCGCTGCAGGCGCACCGCGACGCGGTACTCGCCGTCGTGCGGCGCAATGCCGAGCGCAACCGATCGGTGCACCCGCGGCACCAGCTCACGCGGCTGCGCGCCCACGGCAAACGGTTCCGTTGCCACGAACGGGATCACGATGTTCTCCAGGAGCATCTGCTTCAGGTCCTGCGCTGATTCGAGCCGCATCAAAGCACCTCATCGAATGCACATCTACCTTACCGCGTGCGGCCGACACGCGAGGTCATCGTGGCCGGGCGTCTACGACAGACGATATGATGAAGGAAGGGATGGCCACGATTCTTCAGACGCTCCCAGCCGGACAGAAGGTCGGCATCGCGTTCTCGGGCGGGCTCGACACGAGCGCGGCGCTGCACTGGATGCGCAGCCGGGGCGCGATTCCGTACGCCTACACCGCGAATCTCGGGCAGCCGGACGAACCGGATTACGACGACATCCCGCGGCGCGCGCGCCAGTATGGCGCGGAACGGGCGCGCCTGATCGACTGCCGCGCGCAGCTCGTCGCCGAAGGCCTTGCCGTCCTGCAGTGCGGCGCGTTTCACATCGCGACCGCCGGCGTCCCCTATTTCAACACCACGCCGATCGGCCGCGCCGTCACCGGCACCATGCTCGTCGGCGCCATGAAGGAGGACGACGTCAACATCTGGGGGGACGGGAGCACCTTCAAAGGGAACGACATCGAACGCTTCTATCGCTACGGCCTGCTCGCGAACCCGTCGCTGAAGATCTACAAGCCATGGCTCGATCAGCAGTTCATCGACGAGCTCGGCGGCCGCGCGGAGATGTCCGAGTACATGACCCGCGCGGGCTTCGCCTATCGCATGAGCGCGGAGAAGGCCTACTCGACCGACTCGAACATTCTCGGCGCGACCCACGAGGCGAAGGATCTCGAGCGCCTCGACACCGGCATCACGATCGTCGAGCCGATCATGGGCGTGGCGTCGTGGCGGGACGACGTGGCGGTGAAGCGTGAAACGGTCACGGTGCGTTACGAGGAAGGACACCCGATCGCCCTGAACGGCATCACGTATAAAGATGACGTGCAGCTGATGCTGGAGGCGAATCGCATCGGCGGCCGCCACGGCCTCGGCATGTCCGATCAGATCGAAAACCGCATCATCGAGGCGAAGAGCCGCGGCATCTACGAAGCGCCGGGCATGGCGCTGCTGTTCATCGCCTACGAGCGGCTCGTCACCGGCATTCACAACGAGGACACCATCGAGCAGTACCGCGACAACGGGCGGCGCCTCGGCCGGCTGCTCTACCAGGGCCGCTGGTTCGATCCGCAGGCGATGATGCTGCGCGAAACCGCGCAGCGCTGGGTCGCGCGCGCCATCAGCGGAGACGTCACGCTGGAGCTGCGCCGCGGCAACGATTATTCAATCCTCAACACGGCGTCGCCGAACCTCACCTACAAGCCCGAGCGCCTGACGATGGAGAAGGGCGAATCGATGTTCTCGCCTCAGGATCGCATCGGGCAGCTGACGATGAGGAACCTCGACATCGTCGACACGCGCGACAAGCTGTTCACCTACGTGAAGGCGGGCGTGATCGCGCCGTGGAGCGGGACGGCGCTGCCGGCGCCGGGCGCCGTCGAAGGCGCGCATCATGACGAGGCGGAACCGGTCACGCCCCCTGTCGGCGCCCACCATGCCGACGAGAAGAACTGAGCCACGGCTACCATCCTCGTCAACGGATCCTCCGGCGGCGGCGCCGGACGCGATGTGGCGGCGCTCGAGGCGGCGGTGGCGCGCGCCGGTCTCGATGCCCGCATCGTCGTCGTCGACGGCCGCGATCTGACGGCGGCAGCGGAGAAGGCGGCAGCAACCGGCGTCGTCATCGCCGCCGGCGGCGACGGCACGGTGTCGACCGTCGCGTCGGTCGCGGTCAAGACGGGCGCGACGCTCGGCGTGCTGCCGCTCGGCACGCTGAATCACTTCGCGCGCGATGCCGGCATCCCGGGGGATCCGGCGGAGGCAGCGGCGGTGATCCGCGCCGGCGCGACGCGGCTCGTCGATGTCGGCGAGGTGAACGGGCGGATCTTCGTCAACAACATCAGTCTGGGGATCTACCCGCGCCTGGTGTGGGAGCGCGAGACGGCGCAGCGGCACGGGCTCGGGAAATGGCCGGCGTTCTCGATCGCGCTCGCGAAGACGTGGTGGACCTACCGCGCCCTCACCGTGCGGATGCAGATCGACGGCGAGTCGATGGTGCGGCGGACGCCCTTCGTCTTGATGGGCAACGGCGCCTATCAGGTCGAGGGCATCGGACTCGGGGCGCGGCCGTCGCTCGACGGCGGACGGCTTGCCGCGTACGTCGCGCCCGAGTGCGGACGCCTGGAGCTCGCGGCGCTTCCGCTCCGTGCGCTGACGCGCCGTCTCTCACCCGACGTGAAGTTCGAAGCGTTCACCGGCCGCGAGATCATCCTCGAACCGTCGCGGCCGAGGGTTGGCATGGCGATCGACGGCGAGATCGCCGTGACTCACCCGCCGCTGCGGTGCCATATCCGGCCGGGCGCGCTCCGCGTGATCCTGCCTTAGTGGGTGTCCGCTAGCGGCAGGCGCTGTGCTGACAGCCGCACCGCAGTTCCGTCATATTGCCGGCGTGCTTGCAATGCTCGCTGCAGTACTTGCCCCATTCACTCTTTTCGGGAACCGTACACGCGCACGATGGATGGGCGCACTTCGCGGGCTGGCTCATGTGGTCCTCCAGTGGGTCGGGACCGAAGGCGGCTATTATACGCCCGTGCGCGCCGCATCCGCCGCGGGTCTCGCCGTCCTTCTCAGTGCATGCGGCGGCGGTTTCTCGCCGCCGCCGGCGTCGCCGACGCCCACGCCCACTGTTCCGATTTCGGCCGCGTGCAACGTGCTGGGCGCCACCGTCCCGGCGGCGACCTCGATCGCGAACGGGGCGGCGTGCACGACGACGAATTCGCCGATCGTACTGATCAATCTGCGCGATACGGACGGCACGCTCGCCGGCGCGTGCTCGGGGACGGTGCTGGCGCGGCGCGCGGTGCTGACGGCGGCGCACTGCCTCGACGGCACGGTCGGAAGCGCGCGCGTCTTCACGGGCAGCGGCGATCAGATCGCGGCGGCGTCGCTGCATCCGTACCCCGGCTATCGGGAGAACGACCCGAATGCGCTCGACGTCGGCGTCCTCCTCTTCAATCAGGATCTCGGCACGCCGACGATTCCGCTGCTCCTCGGTCGCGACGCGCGCGTCGGTGAAACCGCGGTGATCGCCGGATGGGGGCGCGATCAGGCGCAGTCCGGATCGACGCTGCGCGCCGGCTCGACGACGATCTCGGCCGTGTCGTCGACGCTGCTGCAGACGGAGGTGTCGGGCACCAACAGTTCGGTGTGTCCCGGCGACTCGGGCGGCGCGCTGCTCGTCTCGGAGGCCGGGGTCTGGTCGCTCGCCGGAGTGATCTCCGCGAATTCGACGACCGCCTGCGCCTTCGGCAGCAACTTCTACGCAAACCTGCGCAACCCGCAGATCGGCGCGTTCGTGCTCGGCCTCGTGCCGGACGCACGCCGGCAGTGATGACGCGCGAGCGCGTGATCCGCGTCGCGGGTCTCGCGGTGACGCTGGCGTATGCCGTCGTGATCGTCTGGGCCTACGCCCGGCAGCCGCAGACCATCGCGCAGGTCACCGGCGGCCTGCGTGCGAGCGTCGGCGTCTACCGGATCGATCCGCAGGCATTTGCCGACGGCCTGCAGTTCTTCCGCCGCGATCGGTTCGTCGAAGCGCGCGCGGCGTTCGCGCGCGCCGATCCCGCCGCACGCGATGCGCGCACGCAGTTCTATGTCGCGTACAGCTACTACCGGGAAGGCTGGGGGCGGCTGTACAGCACCGACGCGTTGTTCGCAAAGGGCCTCGAGACCGTGAACAAGGCGATTGCGCTGGCGCCCGGCGGACGTCTGGTGGTCGACGATCCGGATCTGCAACTGCACTCCGCCGACGAACTGAAGGCCGAACTGCAGCGCGGTCTCGAGCGCGACGTGTCCGACTTCAATCCGCTGCGCGTGTTCAGGAGCCGCAAATGAGCGCGGCGCGCGAAGCCTGGGTCCTGCCGCTCGCGTTTCTGACCGTCGCGCTGCTCGGCGGCCTCGAGCCGGGCACCCGCACGCCGTTCGTGGCGCCGCCGGTCTTCGCGCTGGTGCTCGCGCTCGTCCTCGTCGCAATCATCGTGCGCAGCGGAACGCTCGCGCCCGACCGGTTGGTCAACGGCTCGAGATCGCCGCTGGCGAACGCCAACGGCGCGGTGGTGATGCTGGCGCTCTTCGCGGCGACGTCGCAGGTCTTCAACCTGCTGTCGCCGCGCTCCGGGCTGCCGCTCGTCGCGGTCAACGGGTTCCTCTTCGTGCTGCTGCTCAACACCTTCGTCGCCGCGCCGGATCGCGTGCGTCTGCTGCGCAGCCTGGTCGTGATCTGCGGCGCCGCGTTCGTGCTGAAGTTCGTGATCCTGGCGGGGTTGTCGGATCCCGAAGGGAGCCGGACCCGGCGCGTGCTGGTCGCGCTGTTCGACGCGGCGACGCTCGGCACCATCACGCAGGATCCGCTGCCCGGCGTCGCCGGCTACCTTGCGTTCGCGACGATTGTGCTCTACCTGATCGCGCTCGCGCTGCTCCCGCCGGTGCGGCGGGCCCACACGGATCCCGGATTCGTCCAGGTGCCGCACCCGGGCACGATGCGGCGCCCGTGAGCTGACGGGCGCGCGCCTAGGGTCAGCGCCCGGAACGGGGACACTCACAGTTATTTCGCGCGCCCGCGTCAGTGTGACTGTCCCGGTTCGGGTCCTGCGCGTAGGCGGCCGCGCGCGCGTGGGTCGGAAGGGGGACAGTCACAGTTATTTCGCGCCGCCCGCGTAAGTGTGACCCGGTTCCCGTCCT
>JABFWM010000263.1 GCA_013362195.1 Acidobacteriota bacterium | reverse complement strand
GCCCTACATGGCCATCGTGTTCTTCCGTTCCCCGCGTTCCGTGTTTTTCTGTGTTTTTCTGTGTTGTTCTGTGTTTTTCTGTGGCCCGCTTTGTGTTCTTCTGTGGCCATGAACGCATCACGCAAGGTGGCGATCGTCACGGGCGCCGGCAGTGGCATTGGACGCGCGGTCGCGCTCGGACTGCTGCGGGACGGCTACGCGGTCGCGCTCGCCGGACGCCGCGCCGGGCCGCTGCAGGCCGTGGCGCGCGACTCGCAATCGGACCACGCGATCGACCTGCCCACCGACGTCACCGATCCCGTCTCGGTGCAGCGGCTGTTCGAGACGACGCGCGATCGGTTCGGACGGGTCGACCTGCTGTTCAACAACGCGGGCGTGAACGTGCCGGGGGTGGCGATCGAGGACCTCACGATCGAGCAGTGGCGATCGGTCGTGGACGTGAACCTGACGGGCGCGTTCCTGTGCACCCAGCAGGCGATGCGGACCATGAAGGCGCAGGCGCCGCGCGGCGGCCGCATCATCAACAACGGCTCGATCTCCGCCCACGTGCCGCGGCCGCTCTCGGCGCCGTACACCGCGACCAAGCACGCGATCACGGGGCTGACCCGCTCGACCTCGCTGGACGGCCGGCGCTACGACATCGCGTGCGGCCAGATCGATATCGGCAACGCCGCCACCGACCTGACGGCGAAGTACGCGACCGGCACGATGCAGGCCAACGGCACCACGGTCGTCGAACCGCTGCTCGACGTCACCCACGTCGTGCGCGCCGTGCTGTACATGGCGAGCCTGCCGCTCGAGGCGAACGTCCAGTTCATGACGGTGATGGCGACGAAGATGCCGTACGTCGGACGCGGGTGAGGCAGGGATCGGGGCGTACGGCTACCGGCTATCGGGACGGTGCAGCCATTCGTGGGCTTCGCGCTCGTCCACGAACGCCTGCGCGTCGATGTCGCGGGCCTGGGCCTGCTGCACCAGCACCCGGGCGAGGCCGTACTGGACGATCAGCCGGGTGAGCACCGCGAGGCGGCGCCGTCCGAGAAACCCGACGAACTCGGCGCAGAACCCGGTGACTTCCTCGACGGTGGGCGTGTAATCGGAGGCGCGCACGTCCACCAACACCCCTTCGATCGGATGCGCGGCCACCGCCGCCTTGATGGTCGCGATTGCCTGCCAGGCGGCCGCGGTCTCGAATGTGCCACTGAAGCGTGCGATGGCGACCCGCTGCTCGGGCACGTACTCCAATACGAACGGCGGCAGGCAGGTGCCCGGCGAGGGCGGCGGAGCAGCTTGAGGCGCGTGCGCCTTACGGACGAACATCACTGCAGCACTATCGCTCGGCAACCGACGCGCGTCAATGGATCCAAAGACATAGGCCTACGCGATCGGCCTCACGTGCGCGATCGTGAAGCGCGAGGGCAGCGCCGGCATGATCGACAGATCGACGTGCAGGTTCTGCGGCGGCACGGCGTATTGCATCGTCCGGGTCAGCAGCCGCACTCCGGCCTTCATCAGATCGAGCGTGATGCCCTCGCCCGGACAACGGTGGCCGTTCCGGACGTCGCCGCCGCCCTGGGCGACTGGCGCGAACGCGTTCGCTTCGCGGCCGCGGAAGCGATCCGGGCGGAACGCGTCCGGAATGTCCCAGGTCCGGGCGTCGTGGTTCGTGCCGTGGATGTCGAGCAGCACCCATTCGCCTTCAGCGAATCGATGGCCGTTCCATTCGAACGGCTGCCGGACGAGGCCGCCGACCGCGGGGAAGAAGGGATAGAACCGGCGGACTTCCTGGACGAAGGCGTGCAGCTCCTCGTCCGAGCCGGTGTCGATCATCCGCCGCGTGTCTGGAAACCGGTGAAGGGCGAGCGCGGCAAACGTGATGTAGCTCGCAACGGCGATCGTCGGACGGAGCACGTTGATCAACTCGACGGCGGCCGTGTTCGCGTCGAGGAGCGCACCGTCAGGGCCGCGGTAGCTGGCCCACGCAGATGCGGCGCAGGCTTCCGGCACCTCGAGCGTGCCACGCCGGACCGCTTCGATGACGCCGCGGATCCACCGCTCGGTCCGCGCGCGCTGGCCGATCGCGAGCCAGTTGCGCGGGCCAATCGCTCCCGCGTTGTCGATCATCGCGGTGAACTCGCGTGTTCGCTGCGCGACGTCCCGCTCGTCGAGCGGCACCCCCGCCCACGCGCACACGGCCCGGCACAGGAGCTGCCGGACTTCGTGCTGCAGGAGGATGCGATCGGCACGCGACCAGGCGGGGACCGCCGCACGCCAGAGCGATTCGAAGAGCGCGACCAGCTCGCGCGAGCGCTCGGGTGACGTCAGCGACAGGAAGCGGTCCTTGCGATGGCGGTGCGCGTCCCCTTCCAGCATCTGCACGCTGCCGTGGTCCTGCAGCAGCTTCACCGCCGTGAACGGGATGGCGCCGCGACGCGTGAACCGCTCCGGGACGTAGAACATCCGGGCCGCCTCTTCACCCATGGTGCAGATCGCATGGGCGAACAGGAGGCGCGTCTCGAAGACGTCCGACGTGAACCGGCGGCATCGCGATGAAATGAAGGTGTAGCCCTCCGCGAGCAGGTTCACCGTGCTGTCGGCCGCGGTGTCCTGCGGCAACGTCGACACGGTGGTCCGGCGCCGTGCGACCGCGTAGCCCGCCGCCGCGAGCCCGAGCATTCCCGCCGCGCCCAGCGTCCACGCGCCTGTCCGTCCCATGTTTTTCATCGCGTCACCCGCAAAACGCGCGTCGCAGGCGCATCAGGAAGATCGAAGGCGCGGATGGCCGAGGCAAGAATCGAACCTTCTCGCCGAACCCGAACCTCTTGAACGTTTTGAACAGACTCGACCCTCAGCGTCATCGCGACCCTGTAAAAGTTACGGTGTCGGCAGTCCTCTGGCAGCGACGACGCGCGATCAGGATGGACCGGGTGCCGTGCGCACCGCGAGCCGCCGCGACGGCCGGGCGCGCGACCCACGAGGACCTTCGACACGTTCACCCGGCTGGACGCGATCGCCGCGAGCCGATGGAGAGCCGCAGCCGCACCTGCGCTGGACCCTTCCGGTCTCAGAGGGCTGGCGCCGCGATACGAAATCGTAATTGCGATGACATTTTCGTCAGGCGGCCAGGGCGCACCCGCACGCACGAAAGGCGAATGCGCGGGTGCCAAGGCGGTCTCTGCCTTGCACTTACGGTCGTCATGCCCGTCCTGGTTTTCGTTCTGTGGATCGCCATGTCTGCGTCCGCCGCCGCAGCCGGTCCGGACCGCGTCGCCGGTGCGCCGGCGCCGGTCAAGGACGTGACGCCCGTCGCGCGCACCGCCGATATCGAGTTCGTCGCCTTCGCGTTCCAGCAGCCGGCGCTCTCCGGCGGACGGTCGGTCGACTTTCGTGCGATCGACGGCGAACCGTCGATTGGCGCACGCTACGGCGTCTCGGCGACGATCGGGGGCCAGGAGGCGATCGCCACGGCAGCCTTCGACGTGGTCGACGAGCACGGCGGGCACATCCAGCCCGTCGCGATGACACAGAGGCCGGCGGGCGCGTCGGGCGAAGGCGAGTTCGTCGGCATGATGACCGTCCCGGCGCTCCCCTTCCGCATCGTCCTCAACGGTGAGAGCGCCGACGGCAGACGGTTCACGCGGGTCTATCGACGGCTGTTCACGCCTGTGCCTGCTCCGCCGGCGGTCACGCCATTCGGCGCGGAGCCGGGCGGCGCGGCGGGCCCGCTGAAAAACGTGTTGGGCGAAAAGATGCCGCAGGGAGTCGCGGAGCGCGAGACCGCGCTGGCCGGCGCCGACGCCGCGATCGTCATGCCGCACGCGCGCGTGTCGAACGTCACGTATGCGCCGCTCGCGTCCTCGGCCGGCGCTCCGATCGGGCTGCGGGTCAGTTACCAGGTCGAGTTCAGCGCCGCCGGGCGCTACAACCCCGGACTCCGCATCTTTGCCTTCGATGCCGCCGACGCGGTGGCCGGGCGCAATCCGATGCACGCGATCGACAGCCGGGTGGATCCGATGCCGCGCGAGACCTACGAGCCGCACCCGGTGGCGCGCGTCCACGCCGGCGCGCTCGATCAGCGCGCGGACTTCCTCTACGACGCGCGGACCGTGTATACCTTCACGCTCGATCTCGTCCCCGATTACATCGCGTTCGAGCGCGACCTCTTCACGCCCTGCATCTCGCGTCATCGGTTCGAGCGCGATCGGCAGGCCCGCGAGATCTTCGCGCGCCGCCTCGCCAACGAGTCGGAGACGGAGTATCGGGTGTCGATCGGCGGACAGGCGTTCGAGGGCCGCATCGAGCGCTTCCCTGGCGAAGGGACGCTCTACCGCAATTTCCTCGCGGACGGCGGGCGCGACTGCGAGGACCTGCCGGCGTCGCGACGCTGACAGGATCGGTGACGCGGCGCCGTCCGCGCGTCAGAACATCCACGCACAGACCGCGACCGCGGCGGCGGCCGCCACCAGGTCCGCGATGAGCGCGGCCGGAACCGCGTGCCTGGTGCGGCGCACGCCCACCGCCCCGAAGTACACCGCGAGCACATAAAAGGTCGTCTCCGACGATCCGTACATCGTCGCCGCGGCGCGGCCGATCATCGAGTCGGGTCCGTGCGTCTTGATGAGATCCGTCGTGAACGCGAGCGAGCCGCTGCCGGTCAGCGACCGCAGCACCGCGAGCGGGACGAGCTCCGGCGGAAACCCGACCGGCGCGACGATCGGGCGCACGCCCGCCAGCAGCAGGTCCATCGCTCCCGAGCCGCGGAACATTCCAATCGCGACCAGGATGCCGACGAGGAACGGGATGATGCGGACGGCGACGTCGAACCCTTCCTTCGCGCCTTCGATGAACACGTCGTAGACCTTCACGCCGCGGACGATGCCGACGAGGGGAATGGCGACGAGCAGGACCGGCATCGCCCATAACGAGAGGGCGTCGAGCGCGCCGCGGATCACGGGCGCACCCCGGCGCCGGACGGCGCGGGCGCCGGATAGAAGCGCTGCAGCAATTTCGCGGAGACGATCGCGGCCACCGTCCCGGCCGACGTGGCAAGAACGGTCGGTCCGATGATCGCGGTCGGCGCGGTCGATCCGGCGGCGGCGAGCACGCCGATCATCGACGCGGGAATGAGCTGGACGCCGGCGGTCGTGATCGCCATCAGCATCACCATCGCGTTGGTCGCGGTGTCCTTGTCGGGATTGAGCGTCTGCAGGTCCTCCATCGCTTTGATGCCGAGCGGCGTGGCGGCGTTGTTGAGGCCGAGCATGTTCGCGGCGAGCGCGAGCACGATCGCGCCGGCCGCGGGGTGCTCCGCCGGGACGTCGGGAAACAGCCATCGCAGCAGCGGGCGCAGGGCGCGGCCGACCAGCGTCACCAGACCAGACGCTTCGGCGACGCGCATCATGCCGAGCCACAGCGTCATGATCCCGACGAGGCCAATCGCGATCTGCACCGCCGCGGACGCCGATTCGACGGCGCCCTTGGTCACGCCGTCAGCGGTGCCGTTGACGGCCGCCACGATCAACGCGATCGCCATCAGACCGAACCAGATGTAATTGAGCATGCCGCGATGGTAACGCAGGCGTGCGCCCCTCGCCCTTCGCCATTCGCCCTTCGCTCTTACCGCGTGAGTCCGGCGCGCGCCATCGCGGACGGGACCTCCGGATTGCGCATGAACCAGTCCCAGACGCGGCCGGTGCGGAGGTTCTCGGCGCTCAGCAGCGTGATCCCGAGATCGATCCCGATGACGTCGGGGTTCACCCATCCCTCGGTCGGGTGAAACGCATCGGCAAATCCGTAGCGCCCGTAGATGCGGGCGCCGAACGTCCGGTACATCTCACGGACCACCGGCATGGTGATGTCCGGTGCGAACATCAGCGATCCGGCCGCCGCGCACGGCACGACGGAGCCGTCGATGGCCGGATCGCGCGGCGGGCCACCCCACGCGACGTAGCCCTTGCGGCTGTCGGACGCTGTTATGCCCCACACGTCGCCGCGGTAGCCGGGAAACTCGCGTGACAGCGTCAGGCAGAACGTCTTGTGCGCACGGGTCGCGTCCACCGAGTTCTGGAACCAGTCGGTCCGCGCCGGCGCCGGATCGCGCCAGCCGCGGAAGTCGACCCATGCGTGCGAATACTGGTGGACGAAGAGCGGCGGCGGCCCGCCGATGTACGCGTAGCGATCAAAGGTGATGACCGGCCGGCGCCACGCCGTCCACGAAGCCGCGGGAAGGGGATGCGTGGGCGATCCAATCGCGAGCAGATACAGGATCATCAGCTCGCAGTAGTGGTCCCATCGTGACGCGAGAAACCCGCTCTCCGGCTTCCACCCCATCGAGAGCAGCCGCGAATCGCCGGCGAGCATCCAGGGAAAATCGACGCGGCGGTAAATCACGTCGGCCAGGCGCACGATCTCGGGGTGCGGGAAGCACTGGCGCACGGTCAGCACGCCGGCGAGGAGCAGCGCCGTGTCGATCGACGAGAGCTCGCTCTTCCATTCGCGCGCGCCGGTCCGGATGTTGACGAAGTGATAGAACCACCCCCGCTCGTGCGGCTGCCGCTCCGCGAAGAAGCGCAGCGTCGTGCGGGCGCGCGCGATCGCCTGATCGCGCGGCACCCAGTTGCGCTCGGCCGCGATGCACAGTCCGGTGAGTCCGAACCCGACCGCGGCGATGCTGCCGACGTCGCGGCCAGGGCCATCGACCGGCGCGCCGCCGGTGCGCGCGCGATCGCGGACGATGCCGGTCGACGGATCCGCGTGCTCCCAGAAGAACAGGAACGAGCGCTTCGACACGTCCTCGAGCAGCGCGTCGTCTTCACTCGTCAGCACCTGGCGTTGACCTGCCTGCGGCGTATCGCGCGCGGCGTATCGGGGACCGCATCCCGACGTGACGAGCGTCAGGAGCGCGGCGAGCACGGCGTGCGCGGATCGTCGCATCTGAACCCGTAGCGCAGGCCGAACTGCAGACGACGGCCGGGATCGATCAGGCTGCTCGGGCGTCCGAAATTCTGGTTGGTCGCGGGCAGCGTCGGGATGAAGCCCTCGTATCCCGTGAAGTTGTCATAGCTGAAAATATTGAAGCCCTGGAAGATCACCGAGATCTGGTGCTGTCCGCGGAAGCGGAACGTGCGTTCGGCCTGCAGATCGACGGTGCGGTAGGCCCACGCGCTCGGGAACACGAACGCGAACTGCTCGGGCCTGCCCTCGTTGCGCAGCACGCGCCGCTCGTTGATGCCGCTGCCGCGCGATTCGTCCGTGATCGTGTACGGCGTCCCCGAGCCGAGCGTGATGAACGTGCTCAGGATGAAGTCGTACGGCAGGCCGACGATGCCGGTCATCACGAGACGGTTGCGCTCGTCCGTGCCCGTCGGATAGCGAGGGTAGTCCGCGACCGTCGGAAAATCGAGGCTGAAGAGATCGCCCCCGGTCTGCTCCGCACGGCCGCGCGTATAGGTGATCCCGTAGCCGTACCTGGCGCCGCCGACGCCGTAGGGACGATCTACCTGCACGTAGAGGCCGTCGAACCAGGCCTTGCGTCCCTGCCGATCGGAGACGAGGATGTTCGAGAACCCCGGCACCGACGCGCAGCAGGTGCCGTCAGGACGCCGATTGCCGAAGAGGAACGTGAAGAGATTCCGGCTCCGCATCCCGGTGTAGGTCACCGACGTGACGAGGCCGCGGATGCTCTGGCGCAAGCCGAGCGACCACTGATCGGAGACCGGCGGCTTCGTGTGGTTAGCAATGAGGAACACTTCCGGATTGGGCGCAATCCCCCGCGCGATCAGCGACTGGAGGCCGCTGACGCTCAGAAACGACGGATCCCAGACGATCGTCTGCACGCCGTCGCGACTGCCGCCGCCGCTCGAGAACTGGAACGTGCGCACGGCGTATTGCAGGCGGAAGCGTTCGTCCAGCGTCGAGTTGTACAGCACGCGATCGTAGTAGCGGCCCCAGCCGCCAAACGCGATCGTCTTGCCGCCGCCGGTGAGGTCGTAGGAGAACCCCGCGCGCGGCTGCCACATGTTGTAGACGGGCGGCCGATCCTTGCCGTCGGTGAAGTATTCGGCGGCATCGACGAACGGGGCGGTGGCCGCGCGGACGTTGTCGGGCGTCACGTAATCGTTGTTCAGCATGTCCGACTCGTAGTCCCAGCGCAGGCCGAGATTGAGCGTGAGCCGGCTGGTGATCGCCCAGTCGTCCTGCGCGAACGCGCCGAGCTGGTAATTCGTGGCGCTCAAATCGGGGTTGCCCACGCCGTACTGCGCGCGCGCCGGGAAGTCCCAGCTGATGGCGCCGACGTAGGTGAACACCGGATTGCCGGTGAACAGCTTGCGGACCTTGTAATCGAGGAAGCTCACGACCCCGCCGGCCTTGACGGTGTGATTGCCGTGCCACTTCGGGAAACGGGAGTAGTCGTTGCGCAGCGAGACCCGCTGCTGCACGATGTGCTGGTCGGTGTCGCGGCCGCCGATGCGCAGCAGCCCGTCGAAGTTCTCGCCGATGATGTCTGGGTTCTCGGCGGTCGGGTTCCAGCGGTAGCGCTGATACGAGAGATACGCCTCGTTGAGGAAATGCGGCGAGGCCGCCTGCCATTTGCCCTGCACCGAATCCACGCGGTTCCGGACGTTCTCGGCCGACTGAAAGCTGGTCCGGCCGCCGAAACTGCGGATGTCGGTTTCGTTGCGCCAGTTGTAGGTCACCTCGAGCTGCTGGCCCTGCCGGGGCTGCATCGAGGCCTTGCCGAACAGGAGCTTCTCCCGGAACGGGCTCGTGAACGTCCCCTCGAAGGCGCGCAGCCGCTGCACCAGGCTCGCCGGCGCATTCGACACGGATCCGACGATGACGGTGCTGTCGCGATCCTGGCGGTTCTCCTCGTAGGACCCGAAGAACTGCAGCTTGTCTTTCACGATCGGTCCACCGAGCGAGGCGCCCCACTGCCATCGCTCGTAGGTCGGCTTCGGCGTGATCTTCCCTTTGACGAGGAGGCCGGTGCCGTCGCGCACGATGGTCTCGTTGTCCACCAGGTGCTTGTCCTGGTAGAAGGTGAACGCCTCGCCGGAGTAGCGGTTGCCGCCGCTGCGCGTGACGGCGGTGATGATCGCGCTCGCGGCCTTTTCGTACTCCGCCTTGAAGTTCTGCGTCAGGACCTGGAACTCCTGCACCGCGTTCTGGGGAAACGGATTGCCCCGGCTCGCGTCCTGGCCGACGACCCCGCCGTCGATCACGTCGTTCTTGAAGCTGACGCCGTCGACGAACACGTTGACGTTCTGCGACGGCAGCGCGCCGGCGGAGAACTCCTTGCGCGTTTCGTTGTCCGACACGCGCACGCCGGGCGCGAGCGCGGCGAAGTTGAGGAAGTTGCGGCTGTTCTGCGGCAGATACCGCAGCTGCTCCGGTGTGACGTTGGTCGTCACCTCGGACTTGCGGGTGTCGATGAGTCGCGTGTCGCCGACGACCGTCACCGATTCGGTGCGCACGAGATCCGGTGTGATCCGGAAATCGGCGGTGACGGTTTGCCCGACGAGCACCTCGACGGTTTTCGCCTGGGGCTTGTACTGGGAGATCGACACGGTGATCTCGTAGCGGCCGGGACGCAGGCCGGCGAGGGTGAAGGTGCCATCTCCGGCGGTGGTTGCCTCATGCGTGAAACCGCTTTGCGCTTCCCGCGCGATCACGGACGCACCGGGCAGCACCCCCGAGGCATCGGAGACGGTTCCCTGGATCGTGGCGGTCGACACCTGCGCGAACCCGGCGCCGGCGCCCGCGAGCAACAGCAGAAACGTGGCGATGAGGCGCATCAAGTAGTGGTGTGCGAATGAGGGATGCATCGAAATTCTCCTCCCGACAATCGAACGCACGTGAGGTGGGATGCGTTGCGGAGGCGAACGCTAGCAATCGCTCTGCCACGGACACGCGTGCGCCACGAACCTCATGGGAGTCGTGGGACGAAACCCTCGGTGGCGGCGGGCGTTCAGGCGGCGGATGTCGGCGGGATGCGGAACGTCTTCTTCACGTACTCGATGTTCGCGCGGGTATCCGCCACGAGATCTTTCGTGGGCGAAGCGGTCTCGAGCACGTACCAGCCACGGTAGCCGATGTCGGAGAACTCCCGGGCCATCCGCGGCCAATCGACCTTGCCGCCGGGCGTCGCCAGCAGCATGTCCGCGTTCTTCACGTGCACTTGATGGATGCGCGATCCGAGCAGCTTCGGTTCCACGTAGACGTCGCCGGCCCGGCCGCTGCGCGCGTTGCGCGACACAATGTTGTGCGCATCGTAGTAAACGGCGACGTACGCCGATCCAATCGCGTCGAGCAGCCGGATGTTGTCTTCGGCGGCGATCCAGTCTTCGAGGCCGATGACGACCTCGTACTTCTCAGCGTAGCGCGCCAGTTCCTTCATCATCGTGACGAAGGTGTCGACCTGCGCCTGGTTCGACAGGTCGATGTGGCTGTCGCCGAGGATGGGCAGGAGGATGTTGTTCGTGCCGAGGTTGCGCGCCACCTCGACCGCCTCGGCCAGCAGAATCGCCGCCGCCGGATGGCTGTGAAACGGCAGTCGCGATTTTCCGGGCGAGCCGATCGCCAGCGAGCAGATCTGAATGCCGTTGTCGAGCGCGGCGCGTCTGAACGCCGCCTGCGTGGCGGGATCGCGCAGCGTCGGCGTCCGGCCGTCGGTGGGAAACTGCAGGCTGACCTGAATACCGTCGAGCCCGATCTCGCGCGCGAGCGCGATCTTCGTGATGTCGCCGCGCTGACCGAGGTTCCAGTCGGTCATGCCGATGCGAACCGGCACCGGATTTGGCGTCGCGGTCACCACTGCAGGCGCGCCCTGGGCCGCCGCGATTGCCGGCAATCCGGCCGACGCGACGGCCGCCCGTTTCACGAAATCGCGCCGGCTGATCGGCATCGCTGCGCCTACCCTTTCAGAATGTCAGTCCAGCCCTTTCGATACGCGGGCCGCTTGATAAAGGGCGCTGCCTCCGGCGCGTTGCGCGCGCGAAGGTTCTCGTAGTCCCACTCGATCTTCTTCCCGGCACGATACGCGACGTTGCCGAGATGGTTCGCCTCGGTCGTCCAGCCTGAGTACTGGAAATTGGATCCCGGAACCGGACCTTCGCCCTTCGCGTAGTTCACCCACTCGACCCAGTGCCCTGGCGAGCGTGGCAACGTCTCGGGCGGTCTCTCGAAATCCTTGAACTTCTCTTCCGGCAGCAGCTTTCCCGTGCCGAGCAGCATGCCGTTGTCGCCGACGAAGAGCTGCGAGCGGCCGCCCCACTCCGGCACCCAGCCTGGCGGCTTGACGTCGCCCTGATACCAGAACAGCTTGACGGGCGGCGCGCCCGATGCGGACGCGGGGAACTCGTAGGTCACCCGCATCGTGGCGGGCGCCAGTTCCTTGTGCGGCGTCGGCACGTTCGGCGAGTACGCCTCGATCGTCGACGGCTGCCTGATATCGAGGACGGTGTAGGGCACGTCGTTGTCGTGGCTGCCGAGATCGCTCATCGTGCCGTTGCCGAAGTCCCACCACCGGTACCAGCGCGGCCCCGGGAAATAGGTCTCGTGATACGGGCGCGTCGGCGCCGGACCGAGCCACAGATCGAAGTGCAGCGTCGGCGGCACCGGCATCGCTTCCGTGAAGCGATCGACGATCTGCACGCCCTTGTAGAAGCCGTGGGGCTTGTCGAACTTCTCGGCGGAGGCGGCGTCCTGCAGTCCCCACGCGCGATCGGCCCACACGTGCACCTCCCGCACCGGGCCGATGACGCCGGTCATCAGGATCTCCCTGATCTTCCGGCGCAGCGGCGACGCGTGTCCCTGGTTGCCCATCTGCGTCGACAGCCTCGGATATTTCGCCGCGGTCTCGCGGATCAGGCGCGCTTCCCAGATGTTGTAGGTCAGCGGCTTCTCGCAGTAGACGTGCTTGCCGTGTGTCAGCGCGAGATAGGTCGCGAAGGCATGCGTGTGCTCCGCCGTCGATACGACGACGGCGTCGAACGTGTGTGGCTTGTCGAAGACGCGGCGCAGATCCGTGTGGGTCTTCGCTTTCGGGAACCGCCGGGCGGCGGCGTCGATCGCCGGCTGGCTGATGTCGCACAGCACCGCGACGTTTTCATCGGGATGCGGCGCCGCCGGCCCTCCGTCGCTGCCCCGGCCGCCGGCGGGCGGACGTCCGGGCGTGAGCGTCAGCTCGCCGAGGCTCGCGAGCGCCCGCCCGCCGCAGGCAATGAACGCGATGTCGAGTTTGTTATTCAGGTTTCGGCCGCGCAGCAGCGCCGGCGCGCCGGCAATCACCCCGGCCGCGGTGATCGCTCCACCGACGAATTCACGACGCGTGATCCCGCCGCCCGCGGCCTTGCGCCTGCTCGTGTGCATCCGCCTCCTCCCGCGGCGCGTATTCTCGTGCATTTGCGGAACGACCGCAAACGCACGACGCATGCACACGGATGGTGTGGCG
>JABFWM010000116.1 GCA_013362195.1 Acidobacteriota bacterium | reverse complement strand
CGTGGATGATCGAGAGCAGTTGATCGTTCGTGGTCATAACGTGTCACTCGACCCGTCGCTTCCGCCTTCAGGTCGCTCGAGCCCGTAGCTTCCGCCTTCAGGCGGAAGATTCTGTGGACGAACGGCTCGCGGCGCCGATCTTCGGGCTGAAGCCGGACGCTACCGTGCGCAAACGCTGCGACTAGCTTACGCCCGACAGGCGGTTCGACAGCAGCGTTTCGGCGGCCAGCAGCAGCCCGCCCGCGACGAGCAGATACCACCACAAGCGCTGCGCTTGCGCCTGCGCTTCATCGGTCGGCCGCGGCTCGGCAAAGCCGTTGGGACCGGTGGCGGGACGGCCGATGACGGCGGCGATCAGCTCGCGCGGATCCATCGGCGTCAAGTCCGATTCACTGAGGTCGACGTTGCTCGCCAGCACCGTCGCGCTCTCGGCGCCCGCGCCCTGTATCCGCACCTCGTAGAACCCCTGCTCCGACAGCTCGATCGCGCCGTCCTCCGCGCCAATCGTCGATCGCGCGCCCGAGGGGGCCAGCGCCATCACCGCGCCGTGCGCGGGTCCGGCAACGCGGCTCGCGCGCGGCGCCGCCACCACCTGTCCGACAACGAGCGACGTCGGCGGCTCGGCGTAATCCGCGAGGTAGCGGAGCGCCGTGTGTACGAACGGCAGGAACACCGGCTTCAGCGGCAGGTCGTTCCAGCCGAGATCTATCGTCGATGTCCAGAGCAGCACCCGGCCCTCGCCGACCTTCCGCTCCATCAGCGCCGGCGCGCCATCGTCATAGCGGGCAAGCACGGTCGCGACCGGCGTGTCGACGCCGCGGTATCCGTAGAAGCGCGCCGCGGAGAAATCGCCGCTGCGCGGCGCGCGGAACAGCTCGAACACCGGGTGGCTGTATTCGAGGGCGCCGAGCCGCAGCGGCGCGCCGCTCGTCCGATCGATGATCGCGCCCGGCGCACCCGGCAGGATGTCGACGCGCACCGGCCACGCCGCGTGCGGTCCTGACGAGAACAGCAGCCCGCCCCCGGCGGTGACGAATCGCGCGAGCCGATCGGCCAGCGCGTCCGCCACCGGCACGTCATTCAGGATGACGACTCCGGCCGCGCGCAGGTCGGCATCCGACACGGTTTCGCTCGTCCGCTCCGTCGCGTCCACGCGCGGGGCGTCGCCAATCGACAACGCGCGCATGAGATACAAGCCTTCGCGCGCGGCGCCCGGCCGCCCGACGACGACCGTGCGGACCGGCTCGCCCGGCGACACCACGAAATGAAAGAGGTTGTCGCGTAGCAGCGCGTCAGGCGGCAGCCGCACCGTCGCACGCATGTTCCGCGTCGCCACCGTGAACGGCGCGAAGGTGACGCTGGTGCTGCCGTTCGGCTCGACCGCGGCGGGCAGCGACTGGATCCGCTGTCCGTTCACGTCGAGCGCCACCGCGACGTTCGCGGCAGACGGCGAGTGGTTCGCGACGCCGGCCGTGACCGTGATGCGATCCTGGGTCTCGAAGCGCGTACGCTGGAGCGACACCGGCGTCACCGACAGATTCGACGATGCGGCATCGCCGACCGACACCGGGGTGACAGTCGTCTTGTCGGGCAGCCGCACGTCGTCGCGGCCCGGCGTCTGCTCCCAGCCGCGGCGCTGGAAGTCGCTGATCAGGATCACCTCGCGGCGGGGCAGCGGAGACTCGGCGAGGATGCTGCCGGCCGCTTTGAGTGCGGGGGCAAAACGCGTCGCGCCCGGACCGACCGACGCGGCGGCGAGCGCGGACGTCAGGCGGCCGCGGTCCGACGTCGATCGCACGGCCACCTCGGCGTTCGAGGCGAAGAAGACGAGCGACGCGCGGTCGGCGGCGGACACGCGGTTGATGGCGTCGCGCGCGGCGGCCTGCGCACGCGTCCAGCGCGAACCGTAGCCCATGCTGTACGAGGTGTCGACGAGAATCGCGACTTCGCGGGCGCCTTGCTGCGTGGCCGCCGCCAGCGCGTCGCGCCGGAAGAAGGGCCGCGCGAACGCGGCGACGATCAGCGCGAGCGCCGCCAGCCGCAGCACCAGCAGCGCCCAGTGGCGGATCCGCCGCCGCCGCACCGACTGGTAGGGAATCCGCCGCAGGAACATCAGCGACGGGAACACCACCACGCGCTTCTTCTCGCGCTGGATCAGGTGAATCAGCACCGGAATCCCAAGCGCGGCGAGCGCGCCGAGCACGAGCGGAGCGACGAACCCCAGCATCTCTTAAACCGGGGCTCCGCCCCGCACCCCGGCTCCTCGCTCGCGCGGACCCCTGCGCCCCGCTCCGCTCGTCGAGGGCGCGCCGCCGTCATGCGGCTGGCGCGACGTGCAGAACACGATGGTGATGACCCGCATGACAGCCTCTAGCGGACCCGCGACATGCGTTCGCGCATCGATAAGTAGTTGAACAGCGCGTGATCGAGCGGCGCCGCGGTGTTCAGCAGCGCGTAGTCGATCCGCAGCTCGGAGCACTTCGTCGTCAGCGCGTCGACGTGTGCCCGCACCAACTCACGGTATTTCTCCTTGAGCGCCTCGGGGACGACGGGAATCTGCTCGCCGCTCTCGAGGTCCTCGAACGCCGACGCTTCGTCGTACGGAAAATCGATCTCCGCGGGATCGAGCACGTGGAAGACGACGAGATCGTGGCCGCGGGAGCGCAGCAGCGACACCGCGTCGAAGACGTCCTGCGGGTCCTCGTACAAATCCGAGATGAGCACCAGCACGCCGCGGCGGCCGAAATGCTCGGCGAGCGTGTGCAGCGGACGGCGCAGCGACCCTGGCTTCGACGGCGTTGCCCGATCGAGCACGTGCAGGACCGTCTCCATGTGCTTCGCCGACGGCGGCACGTGCTCGACGATGTCGTCGTCGAAGGTGACGAGGCCGACGCGGTCGCGCTGCCGGTGCACCAGATAGGTGAGGCAGCCGGCCACGAGCTGTGCGTACTCGAGCTTGGTGATGCCGCCGCTGCCAAATCCCATCGACTTCGACACGTCGAGCAGCACCGCGAAGTTCGCGTTCGAATCCGCTTCGTACTCCTTGACGTAGAACCGATCGGTCCGCGCGAACAGCTTCCAGTCGACGCGGCGGATGTCGTCGCCGGGCGTGTAGCCGCGATGCTCGGCGAAATCGACGGACGCCCCGAAGTAGGGCGAGCGATGCATGCCGTTGATGAAGCCGTCGACGACCGAGCGCGCCACGAGCTCGAGGTTGCCGATCCGCGCCAGGACCACGGGATCGACGAACCGCGCGCCGGAGATGACGCCGGGTTGAAGAGCGTTGCGCATAGTCGTTGCCGGGTCTGAAGACCCGGCCTACACCTGTCCGCCGGGTCCGAAGGCCGGGCCTGCGTCTGTCTGCCGGGTCTGAAGGCCCGGCCTACATCT
>JABFWM010000570.1 GCA_013362195.1 Acidobacteriota bacterium | reverse complement strand
GTGAACGAGGGCGGCGCCGGCTGCGCGAGCTGCCATCACAACGGCAACGTCGTCACCAACGGTTCCGTCGACGACTCGTTCCAGGACTTCAACGTCCACGAGCCCGGCGTCATCGCCGAGACCACGGTCGACAACGAGGGGCCGTTCACGCGCCTGGGGAACGACTACTTCTTCAAGGCGTTCGATCCGCCGCAGGATCTCGGCGGCCGTCAGAACATCGCGAGCCGCAACACCAAACACCTGCGGGCGTTCTGGGACAGCGTGCCGCGCTGGCTGCACCATGGACTCGCGCACAGCGTCCGGGAGATCCTGCTCGCGCCGGATTCGCCGCTGCTGCTGCCGGGCGAGCGCGGGTTCAACTTCCGCACCGTGCGCACGGACCATCAACGCGCCACCGCGCACGACTTCCTGGGTGGACCGCGGATCGTGCAGCCGACCGACGTCCCGATCACGGCCGGCGACAGCCGCGGCGGCTTTGCGGGCGACGGCAAGGGGCCGCTCTACGTGAGCCTCGACAGCCCGCACGTGCCGGCGGCGAACCCGCAGACCCAGGCGTACCCGGAGGGCCGGCTGCAAATCGATCGCCTCGGCAGCGACAACCTCGCGCCGATCGTGGTCGTCAATGGCGGCGTGCGCCAGATCAATCCCGCGCTCGCCGCCAATAACATTGCCGTGCTGAAGGATACGCACGGCAAGACGTCCCAGCTGTCTGCGGCGGACATCGAGGCGCTGTCCGCGTACCTCAATTCGCTGCAGAAGTGATCCAGGCCGGGGGCGGCGCCGGCCGCCCCCGGTGTCCATGTCCGCGCGCGCCGTCGACTGTCGTACGGCGCGCGCGACACGCCGGCGAATGCGACATAATCCCGTCGCATGAAGACACACCCGTTGGCTCATCTGGCTGCGTCAGCCGTCCTTGTGTTCGCGTCTGCGGCCGCCGCGCACGCGCAGGCCGCGGGCACCGAGGCCCGGGACGCCACGATGGCGACCACCGTCGGACAACGGTGGCAGATGCTCGAGCGGCAATTCGTCGATCTTGCCGACGCGATGCCGGAAGAGAAGTGGGCCTTCAAGCCGAAGGACGGGGCGTTCGACACCGTCCGCACGTTTGGCGAACAGGTGAAGCACGTCGCGTGCGCGAATGAAGCGTTGGCGCTCGAAGTGCGGCACCAGCCACCTCCTCCCGACTGCAGGACCGGCGGGCCCAATCCCGCAAAGACGAAGACGGAGCTCATGGCGTATCTGCGCCAGTCCTTCGCGGCGGTGCGTGAGGTCATCGCGCAGATGACGCCGGCCAACGCGCTTGACGCTGCCGGTGGTCCGTACGGGGGCGAGAGCACTCGTCTCGGGCTCGCCACGCTCGCCGTCTGGCACGGCTCGGATCACTACGGACAACTGGCCGTCTACCTGCGGCTGAACGGCATCGTGCCGCCGGCGAGCCGGTGAGCCCGCCGGACGTGACCTGCGGCATAATCGAACGCATGACTAGGAAGACTGCTGTTTGCGCGATCGCGGCCGCCGCGATCGTCGTCGCCCTCGGCGTTCAGCGCACGGGCGCGCACCAGACACCGGCTTCGCCCGACCCGTCGGCCGATCTCGTCCGGCAGGCGCAGCAGGCGATGCGCGACGGGAAGGAACAGGACGCCGTCGCGATGGCCCGCAAAGCGGTGGCGGCCGCGCCGGCGTCGTTTCAGGCCCACATCGCGCTCGGCTCGATGCTCGACCTCGCGGGCGACTACCCGCACGCGCGTGAGGCGTTTGCGAAAGCCGGCGAGGTCGCGGGCAGCGCGGGCGACAAGATCCGCGCGCGGCGCGCGACGGCGATTTCCTACGCGTTCGAACGCGACTGCACCAACGTCGCGAAGATCGACGGCGCCGTGTACGAGCAGTACCTGCAGGCGAAGGAGTTCACCACCGCCGGCGAGGTGGCAAACGAGCTGGCGCGCCTCTGCCTCGACAGCGCCAACGTCGACTTCGCCGAACAGTGGTATCGGAAAGGGAACGAGGCCGCGCTGAAAAGCCCGACGCTCGACGACGAGGCGAAGGACCTCTGGCAATTCCGTCTGGAACATGCGCTCGGGCGGATTGCCGCGCGGCGCAGCAGGAAGGCGGAAGCCGATCGCCACGTCGCCGCCGCGAAGGCGGTGATCGATCGCGGCCGGCTGCCGGAGGGTCAGGCGGAGTTCTTTCCGTACCTCCAGGGCTACGTCGCGCTGTTCACCGGCGATTACTCGGGAGCGCTGTCCTCGCTGCAGCACGCCAACCAGGACGACCCGTCTGTCGCGAGCCTGACGGCGCAGGCCTGCGAAAAGCTTGGACAGATGGACAAGGCGCAGGAGTACTACCGGAAGGTGCTGCAGTCGACGGCGCACAATCCAACGACGGCGGCCTCGCGTCCGCTCGCGCGCACGAAGGTGAAGTCATAGGCGGCGTTCCGATCGCCCGCGCACGATTCTGATCTGACGGTTCGCGCGCGCCGCGCTCGGATTCGTCGTCGGCGCCGGCCCGCACAGGGAATTTTGCGGGTGTTTCCGCCTGGCATAGCCCTCGCACTATGGGCGGCGCCATGAGCTCCCATCACCGAATCGTGATCGCCTCGCCTCACGCCGCCGAACGCGAAGCGCTGGCGAGCTGGTTGTCGTCCGAAGGATTCGAGCCGGTCAGGGCGGCCACCGCGCCGGCGGCAATCGACGCCATTCAGGCGCATCCGTTCGACGCCCTCATCAGCGATTTCCAGTTCGCCTTCAACCACGGCGTGCACGGAGCGGTGCGCGCACGCCATGCGCAGCTGCCGGTGATTGTCATCGGCGATGCGGACGGTGCCGCCCAGGCGCGCACCGAGAGCCGCGGCGCGAGCTACCTGCCGCGTCCGGTCGATCACACGGCGCTCGTCGGTCTCCTGTCGATGGCGCTCAGCGACGAACGGCCGGTGCGCCGGTCGCCGCGGCGCGCGGTCAACCGCTTCGAGGCGACCGCCGACGGAACGCCGTGCTGCCTGCTCGACGTCAGCCACGAGGGGCTGCGGCTCGAATTGCCGCGCACGCGCCGCTCGCTGCTGCCGTACTTCGACGTCAAGGTCCCGCTCATCGGCAAGACGCTGATCGTGCAGCGCGTGTGGATCGCCGCGGCGCGCGTCGCGGGCACCGCGGCCGACGCCGTCTGCTGCGGCGCGACGCTCGCCAACAACAACGCGCGCAGCGAACGCGCGTGGCGGATGTTCGTCGAGGCGATTCCGGTTCGCGCCGCGGATTCCGTGCGTTTGCAGTACTGAAAAAAAGGCCGGCTGAATTTTCCCAGCCGGCCTTTACGTGCGTGAGCCCTGAGCCTTAAGCCCTGAGCCTTAGTACATCCCGCCCATGCCGCCCGGGCCGCCCGCGCCCGCCGCCGCATCCTTCTTC
>JABFWM010000193.1 GCA_013362195.1 Acidobacteriota bacterium | reverse complement strand
CGGATATCGATAGCGGCACCGGCACCGGCACGACGTGCACGAGCAGCGGCAAGGACCGTCACCGCTTCTACGATTACGGGATCGCGGTTCCGGCCGGGTCGTCGATCACCGGCATCGAGGTGCGGCTCGACGCGCGCGCCGACGATACCGCCGGCGCGCCCAAGATGTGCGTGCAGTTGTCGTGGGACGGCGGGATCACGTGGACCGCGGCGAAGGCGACCGCGACGCTCGGCACCGCCGTCGGCACGTTCGTGCTCGGCGGGCCCGCCGACACGTGGGGCCGCACCTGGACCGCGGCCGACGTCGCCAATGCCAACTTCCGCGTCCGCGTGATCAACGTCTCGAGTTCGACCGCGCGCGACTTCTTCCTCGACTGGATTGGGGTCCGCGTGGGCACGGGGACGCCGCCTCCGGCGGCGGCTGACACGGTGACGATCCAGCGTGTCGAGTACGACAGCGCCCATCAGGACCTGCGCATCGACGCGACCAGCACGAGCGCGAACGCGACCCTCGACGTGTTCGTCACGTCCACCAACGCGCTGATCGGGACGCTGACCAACACCGGCGGCGGAAGCTACAGCCGCACGTTCAGCGGTATGACCACGAATCCGCAGAACGTCACAATCCGGAGCAGTCTCGGAGGTTCGGCTTCGAGGACGGTGACTGCGAAATGAACACCGCGCGGACGGGACGGACGACCGGTTGCCGATGACCGGCGAACGGCGTCCCTCCTGTCCGTCGCTCAGCGCCGCGAGGCCAGAGACTGGTGCTTGTCCGGCGCGGGCTCGATCGCATCGAGCTCGCCGTTCAACAGCTTGGCGATCAGCTCCTGCACCCCGGCGCCGCGCGCGCCGGCGGTCGTCACGTCCACGAGCGCCTTCACTTCCTGCAGCGCGTTGCTGACGGCGACGGACAGGCCGCTCAGGCGCAGGAACGCGTGATCGTTCTCCGCGTCGCCGACCCCCACGACGTGTTCCGGCGGCACATTCAGGCGCGGCAGCGCCGCGGCGAGTCCGGTCGCCTTGGTGACGTCGGACGGCAGCGCCATCACCGCTTCCTTGTTGAAGATGACGTGCCACTCGAGCCGCAGCTCATGGATCGCGCGCAGCACGTGGTGCTCGTACGGCGTGACCGTGGCGACGATCGTGTGGCCGACCGAGAGCGGGACCTCCGCACGCTGCAGCGCGTCCACGAGCGCGGGCGGCGCCGGCTCGGCCAGCGGCTGCACGGTGCCGCTCGCGGGCTCATAGAGGACCGCGCCGTTTTCCGCGACGATGAGGTCGAAGACGTCCGGGTGCGCGAACGTGTTGAAGAGGCTCGGCAACTCCCGTCCCGTGACGAGCAGGACCTTCAACCCGGATGCGCGCACGCGCCGCAGCGCGTCAATCGTCTCGGTGTCGACGACGCCGTCGTGGGCGATCGTCCCGTCGTAATCGGTGGCCAGCGCGCGATATTTCATCGGACGACACGCCAGACGAGGGGAGGGGTCCGGTCGTGCGGCTCGATCGTTTCCTCCCACAAACGAAAGCCGCCGATGAAGGCGCCGTCTGCCCGGCCGCGCTTCGTGCGCTCCGGCAGCGGCCTCACGTGACGAGCGTTGCCGCCGCCAAGCACGACGTAATCCGCGGCGAACGCGTCGCGCAACGTGGAGGTCGCGTCGGAGACCGACTGCAGCCACGCCGCGCGGCCGTGCGCGTGCAGCCCTTTCCGTCCGAGCCGGCGGCCCAGCGGTTCGCCGTTCGTGTACGGCAGGTTCCCAAGCTCCATCGGGACCACGACATGATCGCTGACGAGCGCGGATCCGAGTCCCGTCCCCAGCCCTAGAAAGAGCATCCGTCCACCCTCGTAGCCGCCGAGCGCCTGCATGACCGCGTCGTTGACCACGCGGACGGGTGTGCCGAAGGCCGCGGCGAAATCGAATTCCACCCATCCCGTTCCGAGATTGCCGGGCTCCTGTACCGGACCATGCGGGCCGACCAGACCCGGATACCCCAGCGACACGACATCGAACCTCCAGTCGCGCACCGCATCGAGCACACGGTCGACGAACGCGCGCGGCGTCAGGTCGGGCGCGGAATCGAACTTCCGCCGCTTCCGTTGGCCGCTCGCCACGAACTTCACGTGAGATCCGCCGACGTCGATCACGAGCACATCCATGATGAGGCAGCCAGGCGTTCACAGACGTGTCGATCGGCCCATCGGCGGTCCTGCGCGACACAATGCAACGGGCGGGCCGATGCCGGCGGCACGGCTGTTAATGAGCTGGTGGTAAACGGTCGAATGGGATGGCAGGAACCCGGCGCGCCAGCGGCGCCGTCTCAAAATGGACTGACCAGATTGCCGTCATCGTCCCAGGTCACGTCGATCTCGCGCTCGATCGCGATGTCGGGCTGTGCCTCGAGTTGGGCACGGACGTTTGCACTCACGGCGATGCGATCGAGCCGCAGGGTGTTGCGGATCCATCCGTAGGTCACGTCCGGGCGATCGACCCTGCCGGCGGTGCCCGCGACCCACTCCAGACATTCGCGGTCGGTGGGGAAGTGCGCGGGCACGCGAATGCGGGACGGCATCCCCGAACTCAACGCATTGATGCGCGTCGGCCCCCAATCGATCTGCCGGACAAGGCGTTCCGTCGTGACGTCGGCGAGGCCGATGCCGACCGCGTTGCCGTGCGTCGCCGGTTCGAGGCTGCGAACGAAGATTCTGCCGACCGCCGCGAGGCCCGTCCAGGGGTTGTACTCGGAGCCCGGTCCGCGATTCACCACCTTCGCGTCCATGCCGGTGCCGCTGATGGTCTTGCCCATCTCGTCGACGATCAGCACGTCGAGATCGCACGGCAGCCCGGGCATCCATGATTTGACGAGGGCGAGGTGCTCTTCCTCGCGCCGCTCGATGCACTCGGCCGGCACCGCCTCGATCTGTGCGGTGTTGTGGTGCGCATCTTCGAGGATCGCGAGGCCGCCGACGATCTTTCCCGACCGCAGCACGCGCCTCGCGCCGGCGCGGATGACGTGCTCGAGCCCGAGCCGCCGTGCGTGCGCATGGTACTGCTGCGCGCCGGCGAACTTGCCCAGCCCGATCGCCATCATCTTCATCAACCCGCTTTCGATGCGGCCGTTGAAGTTGGTGTGCCACTTCACGCGCGCGACGAGCATCACCGCGTCGGCGTCGTGGGCCGCGGCATCCATGACGACGTCAAGGCCCTCCTCGGTGCGGCCGAGCGACACGACGTCGGCGCGGCTGACGACCGGACATCCCATCGACGCGTCGGTGATGCCGAAACCCGCGAGCACCTGTGCCTGCCCGTCAGCCGTGGCCGCGCCGTGGCTGCCCATGGACGGGACGATGAACGGCGCCAGCCCGAGTTCGCGCCAGTACTCGACGACGCCGCGTAC
>JABFWM010000673.1 GCA_013362195.1 Acidobacteriota bacterium | reverse complement strand
GCGCGAACCGAACGTCTTTTGATGAGGGCGCCTGTGCCAGCAGCGCCGGCGCGGCAAGTGCGGCCAGGGCCGCGATCGCGGACTTCGGAAGGGATCTGTGCATCATGGTTGAGGTCAGCGGCAGAACGGATCTTGCTCACGACCCGTCTAACGCCCTGAGTTATCTGTATCTGGAGAATACTGTAATGCGTTTCTATCAGCGATTTGCGGCCCGCCTGGCGCGTACGGGGGCCGTGGCGGCAGGCACCTTCCTGTTCGTTTCCGGCATGGCGTTGTCCGCTTCCGGACAGACCACGCCGGCGCCGGCCGCGACCGCGGGTCCGCTGCAGGCGCCGACCCTGCCCCCCTCACCGGTTGCCGACGGGCAGCCGATCACGATTGACGACGCCGTCCGGCTGGCGCTCGAAAACAACCTGGGGATTCAGCAGGAGCGCTTGAACCCGCAAATCCAGACGCTCGCGATTGCGCGCGCCACTGGCGCGTTCAGGCCGCAGTTGTTCTCGACATTGAGCCGCCGTAACAGCACGAACCCGCCGACCGACTTCCTGTCGCAGACCGGCAACGGCGCCGCCGCGATCATCACCAACAGCAACTTCACCACCCAGGCCGGCGTGCAGCAGGTGCTGCCGTTCGGCGGCGGCAACTACGCGGTCTCGTTCGACGGATCGCGCGCGATCACCGATCAGCCGCGCCGCGTCTTCAGCCCCCAGCTCGGATCGAACCTCAACGCGCAGTTCGTGCAGCCGCTGCTGCGCAACTTCAGGATCGATGCGCTCCGGCAGCAGGTGCTGCAGGCGCACACCCAGCAGCGCATCGCCGACATTCAGCTGCAGCAGCGCATCACCCAGACGTCGCGCAACGTCCGCGCCGTGTACTACAACCTGGTCGGCGCGATCGCCGGGCTCGAGGTGGCGCAACAGTCGCTCGAGCTCGCGCGCGAATCCCTGCGCAACAACCAGACACGCGTCGAAGTCGGCACGATGGCGCCCATCGACATCGTCGCCGCGCAGGCCGAAGTGGCGAGCAACGAGGAGAACGTCATCATCCAGGAGGCCGCGATTCAGAGCGCGCAGGATCAGCTGCGCACGCTGGTGATGAATCCGTCGCAGCCGGGCTTCTGGACGGCGAAGTTCCGCCCGACCGATCAGCCGGTCCTCGCGTCGAAGGAGATCGACGTCGACGCCGCCGTGCGCAACGCGCTGGCGAACCGCACCGACATCCTCGAGTTCCGCCGCCAGATGGAGAGCACCGACATCAACCTGAAGTTCGCGCAGAACCAGCGCATGCCGGCCGTCGACGTGACCGCCCGCTACGGCGTGACCGGCGTCGGCGGCACGCAGTTCCTCTACGACCGTGAATCGCTGGACCCGAACCCGGTCGGGCAGTCGGTGCGCGGGTTCGGGGACGTGCTGCGCGACGTCTTCGGCAACGACTTCAAGACGTGGAGCGTCGCGCTCAACGTCTCCTATCCAATCGGGACCAGTCAGGCCGACGCGGCGGTCGCGCAGGGTCGACTCCAGAAGCAGCAGGAACAGACCAGCCTGTCGAACCTCGAGATGCAGATCACGACCGCGGTGCGCGAAGCGGCGCGTTCAGTCAACACGAACCTGAAGCGGGTCGAGGCCACGCGCAAGGCGCGCGAACTGGCCGAAAAGCGCCTCGAGGCGGAGCAGAAGCGCTTCACCGTCGGCCTCTCGACGACGTTCGAGCTGTTCCAGGCGCAGCGCGACCTCGCGCGCGCGCGTCAGTCGGAATTGAACGCGACGATCGATTACAACCGATCGCTCGTCGATTTCGAGGCCGTGCAGACGGCGCCGATCGGCGGCGGCGGGGGCCGCTAGTTTGCACCGCCGGTAAACTCACGAACACGGAGAGCACGGAGAGGACGGAGAGAGCCGAGCGGACGGCACACGACGTCTTTCTGAACGCCAGGACCGATCTCTCCGTCCTCTCCGATCTCTACGTCCTCCGTGTGCGTCGGTCACCCGTGCCGCGAACGTGCGGCCGTCTCTCCTGCTACACTCCCCCTCGTGCCGAAACTGACCGTGACGGTCATCACCCGCGACGAGGCGGATCACCTCGATGGGTGTCTGGCCTCGGTGGCGTGGGCCGACGAGATCGTCGTGGTCGACTCGCGGAGCACCGACGACACGGTCGCCATCGCGCGGCGGCATGGGGTGCGGGTCGAGGTGCGCGACTGGCCGGGCTACGGCGCGCAACGCAATTACGCGGCGTCGGCGGCCACCCACGACTGGATCCTGTCGATCGACGCCGACGAGCGCGTCACGCCGGAACTCGCCGCGGAAATCCAGCGTCTGCTCGGCTCCGACCCGCCGCGGCGCGGCTATCGCGTCCCGCGGGTGGCGTGGTATCTGGGCCGCTGGATGCGCGGCACCGACTGGTATCCCGATTATCAGCTGCGGTTGTACGACCGGCGGGCGGCCCGATGGAATGATCGGCGCGTGCACGAGTCGATCACGCTCGACGGCGAGGCCGGACGGCTCCGGCACGAGCTCCAGCACTTTCCGTATCACGACATCAGCGACCATCTGTCCACGATCGATCGCTACACCACGCTTGCGGCGCAGCAAGCCGTCGAGGACGGCCGCCGCGTCTCGCTGCCCGGCCTCGCCCTCCATCCGCCGCTGGCGTTCCTGCGCAACTACCTCCTGCGCGGGGGCTGTTCGCAGGGCGCCGCCGGCCTGGTCGTTTCCGCCCTGAACTCCTATTACGTGTTCCTGAAGCTCGCGAAAAGCTGGGAGCGCAGCCGCGGTCTTCGCGGCGACGCTCGGGGCGCGCCCGCGAGCGACGCCGGCGACGTGACCGACCCGCCATCCCGCACCTCTCGCATCGCCCCTCGCACGTCGCGCTGATGTTCTCGCTGCACATCGACACCGCACGCACCTGGCGCGGCGGTCAGAACCAGGTGCTGTTGACGGTGCTGGGGCTGCGTGCGCTCGGCCATCGCACGATGCTGGTGGCGCATCCGGCGGGCGAGCTGCGCCAGCGCGCGCGGGAAGGGCTCGAGCTGCTGCCGCTGACGCCGCGCACCGAGATGGACCTGAGCGCCGCGTGGCGGCTCGCGCGCGTCATCGCGCAGGAGCGCCCCGACATCGTCCATGCCCACGATCCGCATGGCCTCGCGATGGCGGCGCTCGCGCGCTCGATGAGCACGCGGGCGGACGTGCCACCGCTCGTCGCGGCGCGGAGAGTCGACTTCCATCTCAGAGGCAACGCGCTCTCGCGGTGGAAGCATCGGCAGGTGACGTGCTTCGTCTGCGCGTCGGAGTTCATCCGGCGGATGCTGATTGGCGATGGCGTCGCCGCCCACCGGACGGTGACGGTGCACGAGGGGATCGATCCGGGCCGCGCCGACGCCGCGCCGGCGGCGGACC
>JABFWM010000188.1 GCA_013362195.1 Acidobacteriota bacterium | reverse complement strand
GCGTCGCCAGCGCGACGGTGCTGATGATCGCGATCGCGTCAGGACTCGCAACGGCGGTCGTGTATCGCTGGGCCTCGTACTGGTCTGCTGTCACGCTCACGCCGTACCTGCATTCACTGTTCGGATCGGACGCGCGGGAGGTCCTCGTGACGGCGATGCCCGCGCCGGTCAAGCTGCACGTCTTCGCGGCATTCGCACTGGTCGGGTTGCTCCCTTGGACCACGGCCGCTCGCGCGGTGCTCGAGCGGGCGTGGCAGATGTGGCGCGCCGACGTACGGACGATCCGTGCTGCCTGGGCTACGGCCGCGGATCTGCTCCGGCTCTCACGGCGTCCCGGCCTGACCGCCGGCGCTGCCGACACCGGTCCGTCAAACCGCGCCGAGACCCTGAGTGACGTCCGCGGCCCCTTCAGTAGCGATGAGGTGTAGGCCGTGCGAGACCCTCAGCCGAATCGATCGACGCGCGCGCTTGTCCCGATTGCCGTCGCGCTCGCCACCGTTGTTGCGACGGTCGCGCTCGTCTACCCATCGCCCGCGCCGGAAGACGAGCTCCCGAACCGTATCCCTGAACCCGCGCCCTACGTCGTCGCGGAAGCGGCCTTCAGCGGCCCGCCGTTCGAGGAGTACTGGCAGGGCCCGAACCATCCGGGGCAGTGCCGCAACTGCCACCAGGCGATCTTCGACGAGTGGAATGGTTCGATGATGGCGAACGCGTGGAGGGATCCGGCGTGGCGCGCCGCGTTCCTCCTCTCGGCGCGACAGATCTCGACCAATGGCAACTGCGACACGCCGGCGCCGCCGGACGGAACGGAGAAGGCGCGGCACAACCCGTTTGCCGTTGGCGAGGCGTGCGAGACGCGGTTCGACCTTGGCGCCACCGGCCACACGCTCGCGCGATCCGGCTCGCTCGCCGACGGTCTCTGTTCGCGATGCCACATGCCGACCAACTACGTCGACAACGTGCCGCTGCACGAGATCAGGCGCGACGAGCCGTCAGGGCTCGAGCATGCGCCGCTCGACGTGCACTTCAATCCGACATCCGACAACGGCACCGGCCTGGCGTTCGCGACCGTCGACGCGCAGTGGCGCAACACGGATTCGGGCAAGTCCGGCGTGGCGTGCATGGTCTGTCACACGCTCGCCGATTCACGCAATACGCCGTATCACAACTTCGCGGCCGCCTCGCGCAGCGGCTATGCTCCCGCCGCCGGCAGGGGCTCGCGCACGACGCTCGTCGCGGCCGGCCGGCTCGATGCGACGGATGTCCCTGACCCCGGCGCGCCCAGTCTCGGCTACGGCGTCGGGGCCGGCGCGTACCGTCTCTCGGCACACGCCGTTGCCGTGGGCGAACGGCTCGGGCCGCTGTTCTCGCCAGGCCGACCGCCGCAGCCGGATGGCTACCTCACGGCGGTGTTCAAGCGTCCGCTCGCCGCCGAACCGATCGAGGCGCCGAAGCACGAGGCGTTTCGCAACGTGTTCTCGACACGCGCCGAGTTCTGCAGCACCTGCCACGACGTCACCAACCCGCTCACCGTCAGGAACCGTCTGGGCAAATGGGTCGGGGGATTTCCCATCGAGCGAACCTACGCCGAATGGGCGAGCAGCCGCTATGCGGATCGGCCGGGCAATCGCAACTTCGACCCCGCCTTCAAGCGCGACTGCCAGACCTGCCACATGCAGCAGGACTACGGGAAGCCCGGGACGGCGCAGACCTTGTACAAGCAGGGCGCACCGATCGCGCCGTTGACCGCGGTCGTGGCCACCGGCGGCCCGGCGCGCACGTATTTCAGCCACCACTTCGTTGGCGGCAATGCGTACGTTCCGCACATCCTCGGCGCGGACCTCGACGCCACCGCGAACATCGAACCGTATCCCGAGCTCTCGACGTTCAGCTTCTCATCGGCGGACGAGAAGAGCCTGTATCACAATGCGTACTGGAAGAACACCGACGGCCGTGGCGCGCCGAGCCAGCAGACGCGGCTCGCCTGGGATCGCCTTCGCCACGTGCTTGCGCTCGAACTGTCGGGGCCGACGAGCACGCGCGCCGGCACGAGCGCACCGATCGTCGTCTCAGTGACGAACTCCGGGAGCGGGCATAACTTTCCAACCGGCTTTCCCGAAGGACGCGTCGCCTGGCTGGCGATCTCCGCCTACGACCTTGCAACGGGTCTCGAGCTCCCCATCCACGACTCGTTCTGGAACCGCACGTCCATGGGCGTCGGGCGCTTCACCACGACCGACGTGGTGGACCCCTCGTTCCCGGGCTGTGGATGGAAGATTCCGGCCGGCTCACCGGATCCGTTCGCGTATCAGTTCAAGGCCGTGGCGACGCTCGGCGACGACTGTCCGACGCTGGAATTGGTGTATGCGACGGCGCGCAACCTCGTCACCAACGCGAACGGGATCCCGATTGACACCAGAGGAGTGGCGATCGACCGCGACAATCCGCTCGGCCTGCCGATCTTCCGGGACGTGAACGGCAATGGCGATCGCTATGACGATGCGTTCCTGCGCGATACGCGGCTGCGGCCGCTTCCGCATGCGGGCGCGACCGTCACGCTGGATCGCTATTCGGTGGTCATTCCGCCCGGCACTCGAGGGCCCGTCGCGCTTTCGGCAACCGTGTACTACCAGTCGATCGAAGCGATCGTCGCGAAGAAGTTCCTGGGGAACCTCGCCGATACGAACCTGAACTTCACGCTCGAAACGTGTGTGCTCGGCGGCCGCTGCGATGGCCGGCACCCGCGGCGCGAGCCGGCGGTGGTCGAAGGCGCGCCGCCGGTGCCGATGGAAGTGCGCAACTGGGTCATCCGCGTGGACGGCGCGCCGCTGGATCCCGCGGCGCCGGTGATGAGCGCACGGTATCCCGTCCCCGGCGCGGTGGACGTGTTTCAGGACGTCGTTCCGAAAGTGACGTTCGCCGAGCCGATCGCGGGACTCAGCAACGAGACCTTCACCTTGACGGATGCCGCCGGCACCCTCGTGCCGGCGTCGGTCGATCACATCGGTGACGGCACGTGGGCGCTCTTTCCCGATCGCGTGTTCCTGACGCCAGGCGAAACGTATACGGCGCGGGTGTCGGGGCGCGTGTGCGGCGTGACCGGCCGATGCACGACGCACGCGACGGCATGGGCGTTCACCGTGACATCGACGAAAGGAGGCGGTGACGGCGATACGAGCGTGCCGCCGGGGTTCCCGCGACCGGAATCCACGCGGCACGGCGTCGCGCGGGCCACGCGTCTTCATCCCTGAAGGGGAGGTGCACGATGACGATCAAGCCCTATCACTGGTACCTGCTTGGCGCGATCACGTTCGTTGCGTGGACGGTGTTGGTCTTTGCGGTGCTCGAAGCGATGGTGTCGTTCTGGCGTTGAACCCGACGCCGGCAGGATCAGCGC
>JABFWM010000112.1 GCA_013362195.1 Acidobacteriota bacterium | reverse complement strand
CGGCCGCGGATCCGATGCCGGCCTTCATCGGCCCGCCATTCTCGCCGCGCGTGCCGCCCGACTTGCCGACGGTCGCGCCGGCGCCCGCGCCGACGTTGCCCTCCGCGACCGGCGCTTCGCTCGCGGCCTCGGCGGCGCGATAGCCGCAGTCGGCGGTCGGACGAACCTTTGGTTTTCCGCCGAACCCGAGGTCGAAGAGGATCGCGGCGGGGACGATCGGCACGACGCCCGCGTTGCCGACCGGATACCCGACGTTGCGTTCGTCGAGCCACCGCATCACGCCCTGCGCCGCGTCGAGCCCGAACGCGCTGCCGCCCGCGAGCGAGATCGCGTTGACGATCTGCACGTTGTTCACCGGGTTCAGCAGATCCGTCTCGCGCGTGCCGGGCGCACCCCCGCGCACGTCGACGCTGCCGGTCGTGCCGTCCTTCACGAGGATGGCGGTACACCCGGTCGGCCGTTCGCTGAGCGTGAAGTGCCCGACCTTGACGCCCTCGACCGCCGTCAGCGTCACGTTGTCGGCTGTCGGCTTCGCGAACGCCGCTGCGTTCGCGTCAGGCGTCGCCGTGTGCGGCGGCGGCGCCTGCGGCGGCGGCGTCGAGCGTGGCTGCCCCGCGAGCACCGCGGCGACAGCGAACGCGGCGCTCAGTGAGAGTGCGAATTTCATGGCAACCTCATTATGCGCTCTCGCGGAGGACGCGCGGAGAGCCGGTCTTCAGCCCGCCGTGCTGCCGGGTCTGGCGACCGCTCAGAACAGGTACTTGATTCCGAGCTGCATCACCCGTCCGTCCTGCGCGGACGTGATGCGGCCGAAGTTCGCCGTGCCGAGCGCGCCGCTCGGGTTGTTGAACCGCACCTGGTTGAACACGTTGAACGCTTCGATGCGCACCTGAATCCGCCGGCTGCCGCCGAAGTCGATGTTCTTGAAGAGCGACAGATCCGTCGACGCGAAGCCGGGGCCGCGAATCGTATTCCGCCCGGCGTTGCCGGGGCGCTCGCCCGTGGCCGCCAGCGGACGAGAGACGAAACACGCCGTGTTGAACCATTGATCGGTGGTATGCGGCGCGTTCTCGTTCGGATCGCACGTCGCGTCGGGGCGGTTCGTCAGGAACCGGATGTCGAGGCCGTTGTTGGCGGTGTCGGTTGCCGAGAGTGGGAACCCGGTCTGCTTCTGAACGATGCCGTTCACCTGCCAGCCGCCGATCAGATGGCCGACGATGGGGCCCATCGCACGCGGCGTCGGGAGCTCCGCGCCGAAGCTGACGACGAACCGATGGCGGACGTCGAACAGCGCATCGCCCCACTCGAGCGCGAGCGCGCGATCGAACGTGGACGGATCGCCGATCGTGACCGGCAGCACCGGCCGGGTCTCACCGCCGATGTTGAGGCCCGACACGTGATCGCGAGCGTGTCCGTAGGTATACGACGCCAGGAAATTGATCCCATGGGTCGGCCGCATCCGCAGGCTCCCCTGCAGTGAATCGTACCGCGACTTCGCGACCGAAAAGGTCGGCCGGACGAGCGCGAACGCCGGGAAGATGCGCGCCCCGCGACTGATCTGCCCGGGGGTGAACACCCCTGGGTTCACTTCCATGAAGATCGGCAGATGACGGCCGCGCGAACCGACGTAGCCGATTTCGGTGCCGATGTTCGAACCCACCTGATGCTGCAGCGTCGCGTTGAAATGGTGCGCGTACGGCGTCTCGAAGTCCTCGCCCCAGCCGATGATCGTCAGCGCCGGCGGAAAGCGCGTCGGGCCGCCGGTGACCGCGGCGAGCGGGTTCTCCAGGGTGATCTGTGCGGGCGGCGCATTCAGCTCGACCAGGGGCGTGAACGGCGGCGCGAGCACGCCGTTCTGGAAGAAGTCGCCCTGGCCGGCGAGCGCATCGTAGAAGATGCCCCAGGCCGCGCGAACCGTCGTGCGTGCCGATCCGGTCACGTCGTACACCGCGCCGAGGCGCGGCGCGAAGTTGTTCGTGTCGGTGGCGTAGGTGCCGCGCGGCACGCCCGGATCGCCGGGGTAGACGAGCCCGGCCGGCGCATCCGGGAACCGCTGCGACTGCACGCCCGGATGGAACGCGTTCAGCGCGTCGTCCTTGTCGACGAACGGCCGCGCCAGCTCGTAGCGCAGCCCGAGGCTGAGCGTCAGGCGTCTGGTGGCGCGCCATTCGTCCTGCGCATAGACGGAGGAGAGCCACCCGGCGCCGTCCTGCGCCTGGTTCGTCGTGGTGCGCCGGAACAGCGACGGCAGCCCGAGCAGGAAATCGGCGGCCGCGCTGCCGGTGAAGGTGTTCGCGAACGCGAAGTCGCCGTTCGGGCGATTGATGAACGCGATCACCATGTGCTCCTTGCGCACGTCGGCGCCGAACTTCAGGCCGTGGCTGCCCATCGTCCACGTGAAGTCGTCAGTGAACTGGAACACGTCGTTGACGCGCTTGACGAACGGCTGCTGCGCATCCCCCAGGGTGAAGAACCCGGCGATCTGAATCGAGGCGAGGCCCTGCGCCAGCGCGTTCGTGTTCGGCACCGCGATGCCGAAGTCCTCGTTCTTCAGTCCGCTGGTCACCGCCGGATGCGCGTCGATGCGGTTGTACGACACGCGCGCGACGTTGATGGCGTGCGGCGAGAAGATGAAGGTGTCCGACCCCAGGTAATCGCTGAGCGTCGCCTTCGACGTGTTGCCAATTGCCTGGGTGATCGGCGGCGTCTCCGCCCTGGTCTTCGTCTGCAGGTAGCGCCCGAGCACCGAGTGCCGCTCGGACAGCTGATAGTCGAACCGCATGCCGATCGAATCGCGCTCGTCGACGGTATTCGGCGAGGCGATATACCGGGTGGCGCCGGCGTTCGCGTGCGGCACGAACTGATCGATCAGCTTCAGCGCCGCGGCGCTGATGCGGCCCGCGGGAATCGTGTTGTTCGGAAAGGGCAGTCCGGTCTGCGGATCTTTGATCGCCGTCGATCCGAAGTTGCCGGCGCGCTGCGCCTCCGACAGCACGACGACGTTGGTCGTGTTGCCTCTCGTCTGGCGATATCCTTCGTAATAGCCGAACGCGAAGAAGCGGTTCTTCAGGATGGGGCCGCCGGCGCTGCCGCCGAACTGGTTCTGCTGCAGCTTCGGCTTCGGCTGGCTGGCGGGCGCGAAGAAGTTCCTCGCCTGCAGCGCGTCATCGCGATTGAACTCCCAGGCGGCGCCGTGCAGCACGTTGGTGCCCGATTTCGTCACAACGTTGACGACGGAGCCGGCGTTGCGGCCGAATTCCGCGTTGTAGGAATGCGTCTGGATCTTGAACTCCTGGATCGCGTCGGGCGGCGGACGGAGCACGAACCCGGTATTGAAGGTGTCGTTGTTGCTGGCGCCGTCGAGCAGGAAGTTGTTCGACTGGTTCCGCATGCCGTTGACGCTGAAGCCGGCGGTCACCGCGCCGAAGCCGCCGGGCGTCGCGTCACCGGCCGCGCCGCCCAGTCCCGCCGGCGGCGCGACGACGCCCGGAATCAGCGTCCCGAGCTGCGTGAAATTGCGGCCGTTCAGCGGGAGCTCGACGACCTTCTGGTGATCGATCGTGATGCCGAGCGTGGCGTGGGTCGTCTCGACGAGCGGCGATTCTCCCGACACCGTCACGCTCTCCTCGAGCCCGCCCACCGGGAGCTTCAGATCGACGCGCGCGGTGTCGCCGACGCTGACGACGGTGCCGGTGTGCAGCACGGGCTTGAACCCGCTGAGCGTCGCCTTGACGTCGTAGGCGCCCGGCTGCAGGAGCGGCACCGTGAAGTAGCCGTCGGCGCCGGTGACCGCCGTGCGCACCTGTCCGGTCGCGGTGTTCCGTGCCTCGACGCCGACCCCCGGCATCACGGCGCCCGATTCGTCGGTGATGACCCCGGCAATGCTCCCCGTCGCCTGCGCCGAGAGGGCCGCGGGCACGAGCGCCAGCAGCACGGCACCGAGCAAGGTGACCGGCAACCGCGCGATCGCCGCCGCGTGTCGGTGGTTCCGGGTTCGGCTGTGGCCTGCGTGATGTCTTCTGGCGCGCATCAGCTCCTCCGCTGACTGACCGCCGTCGCTCCCGCCTGCAGGCGGAAGACGCGCCGATCGCGCCAGCTTCTACCGGAATTGATCGAGGGTGTCAATGAACCGGCGCGAGTGCCGCCGTGCCGGTCAGCTCGAGCAGCGCCAGCGCGATCACCTTCGTGGCATGCACGAGATCGGCAATGTCGCAGTACTCGTCGGGTTGATGCGCGAGATCGAGAATGCCGGGCCCGTAGGCGACACAGTGCGGGACGCCGGCGATGCGTGCGACGTGCTTCTGATCGTAGGTGCCGGGACTGGCGACCAGCCCGCCGCTGCGCCCCAGCACGCGGTGCAGCGCGCGATCCAGCGCGCCGATGACCGGCGATCCGTCCGGCGTGCGCGTCGGGTGGACGACCATCAGATCCCTCACCGCATAGGTGAAGTCCGGGACGTCCGCGCTGATGGCGTCGAGCAGCGCCACGATCTCCTCTTTCGTCGCGGCGAAGCCTTCCTCGATGAGAAAGCGCCGATCGAAGACGGCGCGGCAGCGATCGGCGACGCACGGCGTCTGAATGCCGTCGACGGGCTGTCCGCCGCTGATGCCGTTGATGTTCAGGGTGGCGTGGCGCGCGCCGGGCGGGACGACCGGCACGTCGGTCGTGCGCGCCGCGAGCCGCGGCTGCAGCTCGCGGCGGAAGCGGTCGAGGACGATGGCCATGTGGTCGACGGCGTTGACGCCATGGAACGGCATGCTGCCGTGCGCAATGCGGCCGCGCGTCTCGACCTCGAACCAGTACACGCCGCGGTGTCCGATGCAGATCCGGTCGACGTAGAGCGGCTCGGGGATGATGACGTAGTCGGTGCGTGCGGCGCTGAGCCGCTGGTGTTCCGCCAGCCACGCGACGCCGGCAAAGCCGCCGCTCTCTTCGTCGACGGTGCCGCTGATTTCGACCGTGCCCCGCAGCTCGATGCCGGCGCGGCGGATGGCTTCGGCGGCGAAGACGGCGGCGGCGAGCCCCGCCTTCATGTCGCACGATCCGCGTCCCCAGATCCGCCCGTCGCGGACCTCGCCGGCGAACGGATCCATTGTCCAGCCGCCGCCCGCGGGCACGACGTCGAAATGGCCGTTCAGATGCACGACCGGATGGTGGGCGGCGCCGCGGCGCGTGCCCACCACGTTGACGCGCGGATGCGCGCGCGTGTGCTCCGGACGCCCTTCGGCGGCGTGGTATTCGATGTCGAACCCGCAGGCCTCGAGGGTGCGGCCGATGAGACGTGCGCAGTCGGGATACAGCTCGCCTGGTGGATTGACGGTAGGGATGCGAATCAATTCGCGGGTGAAGGCGACGGCTTCATCCGCCGCGGCATCGACGGCGGCGAGCACTCGGTCGACGGACGTGGCCATGCAGGTGTGGACGGGCGAGGTCTTGCGTCGTTTCTATCGGAATGATGTAACGTTGTCAAAACGTGGCGCGGATCGACGGCGATCCGTCCGTGGCGGCTGCCCCCGTGGGTTATCTCCTCCTCATCATCGTGTACTCCGTCGCGCAGATCGCGCTGGGCCTGTGGGTCGCGCGCCGCGTCCGGGGGGCGCGCGATTTCTTCGTCGCGGGACGCGCCCTCGGGCCGGGTCTGCTCTTCGCGACGTTGCTGGCCGCGAACATCGGCGGCGGATCGACGATTGGCGCGACCGGGCTCGGGTATCGCGACGGGCTCGCGGCGTGGTGGTGGGTCGGTTCGGCGGCGATTGGATCGGTGATCCTCGCCGCGTGGGTGGGACCGCGGATGTGGCGCGTCGCGGCGGCCCACGATCTGCGCACGGTCGGCGACTTCCTCGAGTGGCGCTACGACCACCGGGTGCGCGCGACGGTGGCGCTGCTGCTCTGGATCGGCACGGTGGCGATTCTTGCCGGCCAGTTGATCGGCATCGCGTGGGTGCTGAACGTCGTGATCGGACTGCCGAAGATCGCCGGCTGCGTCATCGGCGCCGGTGTGGTGACGGCGTACTTCGGCGCCGGCGGCCTCAAGTCGTCCGCCGTCGTGAACGTCGTCCAACTGAGCGTGAAGGTGCTCGGCTTCGCGATCGCGCTGCCGCTGGCGCTGGCGGCGGTGGGCGGGCTTGACGGCCTGCGTGCCGCGATTCCCGATGCGGCGTCCTGGAATCCGTGGGAGAGCGGGCGCTCGGGATGGATGTACGTCGCGATGCTGACGCCGGCCTTCATCGTGTCGCCAGGACTGCTGCAGAAGGTCTACGGCGCACGCGATCCGCGCGCGGTGCGGATTGGCGTGGGACTGAACGCCCTCGGCCTGTTCCTCTACGCGCTCGTGCCGACGCTGCTCGGGATGGCGGCGCGTGCCCTCGACCCGGGGCTGCCGAACCACGAGCTCGCGCTGCCGATGCTGTTCATGCACGACGTGCCGTTCTGGGTCGGGGCGCTCGGGCTGGCAGCCGTCTTCTCGGCGGAGGTGAGCGCCGCCGACGCGATTCTGTTCATGCTCGCGACCTCGCTCTCACAGGATCTCTACAAGCGCTTCGTCAACCCCGCAGCCACGGATCGCCAGATCCTGGTCGTGGCCCGCGCCGCGTCGATCGCCGGCGGCCTGCTTGGCGTGTTCGTGGCGCTGCTCTCCCGGACGATTGTCGATGCGCTCAGCATCTTCTATACGCTGCTCGGCGTGAGCCTGTTCGTGCCGATCGTGGCCGGCCTGTTCCTGCGCCGGCCGAGAGCGCTCGACGCGCTGGCCGCGATCGCCGGCGGCGTGGCCGTCATGATCGCGGCGCAGGCCTGGAACAGCGGCCGGCCGATTGGCGCGTTCACGCCAGCCATGTGCGGCCTGAGCGGAGCCGTCATCGCGTTCGCGCTCACCTTTCTTGCCGGCGGCCGTGCTCCGTCAAGCAGGCCGGCGCCGGCTCGCAGCTGATGGAGCATCGTTTGGGCACCTCCCGACATCTGTTCGATCTGACAGGCAAGACGGCGGCGGTGATTGGCGCGGGATCCGGCATCGGCGAAGCGGTGGCGCTCGGCTGCGCGCGGCATGGCGCACGCGTGTTCGCGCTCGACGTCAATGAGGCGGCGGCGCGCGGCGTCGCCGAGAGCGCCGTTCGCGACGGGCTGACGTGCGACGCCGGCGTCCTCGACATCCGCGACTCCGCCGCGGTGGACGCCGCGTTCGATCGGATCGACGCGGCGCACGGCCTCGACATCGTCATCTGCACGCCGGCGATCAACGTGCGCAAGCCGATCCTGAAATATGCCGACGAGGAGCTGGCGCGCGTGCTCGACGTCAACATCAAGGGCAACTTCAACGTGCTCCGCGCCGCCGGCCGCGTCATGACGTCGCGAAAGAAGGGCAGCATCATCCTCTTCTCGTCGATCCGGTCGCAGGTCGTCGAGCCGGGCCAGAGCGTTTACGCCGCCACGAAGGCCGCGATCGTGCAGATGGTGAAGACCGCGGCCGCGGAATTCGGGCCGTCCGGCGTGCGGGTGAACGCGATCGGACCCGGCGTGATCGAGACGCCGCTCACCGCGCCGATCAAGGCGAACAAGGACTGGTACGACGCGTATGCGGGAAAGAGCGTGTTCAACCGCTGGGGCCGGGCCGACGAACTGATCGGTCCGTCGGTCTTTCTCGCGTCCGATGCCGCCAGTTACGTCACGGGCACGGTGCTGTTCGCCGACGGTGGATGGCTCGCCGCCGACGGCCGGTTCATGCCGCCGGGGATGTAGGGCGAAGGGCGAAGGGCGAGGAGCGAAGGGCGAAGGCGTTGGCAGACGTAGGGCGGGTCTCTAGACCCGCCGGTCGCCGGGCCTGAAGACCCGGCCCTCACGGAATCGTCTGTTCGGAGTTCCTATGACAACCGCAGGTTCGACGACGACACTGGACGCCAAGACCATCGTGGATCTCACGAAGCGGCACACGCTGTTCGAGTGGTCTGCGCAGGGCGCGATCGACCCGATCGCCGTCGCCGGCGCGAAGGGCTGCTGGTTCTGGACGCCCGAGGGCAAGCGCTTTCTCGACTTCAACAGCCAGTTGATGTGCGTGAACGTCGGCCACGGCGACGAGCGCGTCATCCGCGCGATTCAACAGCAGGCGGAGACGCTCGCGTATGCGAATCCGTTCATGGCCACGGAGCCGCGCGCGCGGCTCGGACGGAAACTGGCGGAGATCACCCCCGGCGACATCGATACCTTTTTCTTCACCAACGGCGGCGCGGAAGCCAACGAGAACGCGATCAAGCTCGCGCGGCAGTTCACCGGCCGGCACAAGGTCCTGTCGTTCTACCGCTCGTACCACGGCGCGACCGCGGGCGTCATGACGGTGACCGGGGACCCGCGCCGGTGGGCGAACGAGCCGGGCATGCCGGGCGTCGTCCACGTGCTGAACCCGTACCACGGCATCCAGCGCGGGTGGGACTCGGCCGCGAAGGCGCTGGCAGACCTCGACGAGACGATTCAGCTCGAAGGGCCCCAGACGATCGCGGCCTTCATCCTCGAACCGGTCGTCGGGACCAACGGCGTGCTGGTGCCGCCGGACGGCTACCTCCGGGGCGTCCGCGAGGTGTGCACGAAGCACGGCATCCTGATGATCGCCGACGAGGTCATGTCGGGATTCGGCCGCACCGGCGAGTGGTTTGCCGTCGACCACTGGCGGGTCGTGCCGGATCTGATCACGATGGCAAAGGGGCTGACGAGCGCGTACGTGCCGCTTGGCGCGGTCGGCATGCGCCGGGCGATCGCCGAACACTTCCGCGAGAAGGTGTTCTACGGCGGCCTCACCTACAACAGCCATCCGCTCGCGTGCGCGACGGCCTTGGCGACGCTGCAGGTCTACGAAGACGATCGCTTGATCGAGAACGCTCGCCGCATGGGTGCGGTGATGCAGGCGTTGATGGATGATCTCGCCTCCCGCCACCCCAGCGTCGGCGCCACGCGATCGATCGGCCTGTTCGGGATCGTCGAGCTGGTGCAGGACCGATCGTCGATGGAGCCGCTGGCGCCGTTCAACGGCACGTCGGAGCCGATGCAGCGGCTCGCGAGGTTCTTTCGCGACGAAGGGCTGTACACGTTCGTCCGCTGGAACACGTTTTTCACGAACCCGCCGCTCTCCATCACCGAAGAGGAGCTGCGCCACGGCTTCGACATCATCGACCGCGGCCTCGCGCAGATCGCGCAATAGATCCACCACGGATGCGCCCGGCCTGCGCCAGAACGACGTATCCGTGTGTATCCGTGGGGATCACTTGAGCGCGCGACTCAAGAGCAGATCGTGGTTCCCCGGGGGTTCGAGGCCGGCGCGCCGGACGGCGAGCGCGATCTGGGCCCAGTGGCGGATTTCGTGCACCAGGCAGTGGAAGAGCAGCTTGCGGGGCGTCGCCGTCACCGGGCCGCTCTGCAGGGCGTAGGTCCGCGGCGTGTCGGCCTCGTCGGGATCGAGGTCGAGGACGAACTGCTCCATCTCGCGGCGCACCGATGCCCCATAGTCGAACAGCGGCGGCGCGTGCCGGCCGCTCAGTCCGGTGCGGTCGTCGAGCGTCGTGCCGCGGAGCCGCTGCAGGTGGCGGCGTTCCACCAGGAAGATGTGATCGATGAGCGTGCCGACCGCGGCGAAGCGGGCAGCGGGCTGCACCTCGACTTCCGTCGCATCCGGGTGCGCGGTGAACCAGGCGCGCCACTTCTCGCGTTCTTCATTCGTATAGCGGACCAGTTCGTCGAATTCGAGTATCACTTGAAGATCTCGTCGGCCGTCACGATCGTGAGCGGGCCGAGGTTCAACCCGCGGACGGCCGGTTCGATCGCCTTGCGATCCCCGACAATGACGACCGCGAACTTGTCCGGTTGGATGTATTGCTCCGCCGCGCGCTTCACGCCGTCGGCGGTCACGGCGCGCACGCGCTGCGTGAAGGTGGCGTAAAAGTCCTGCGGCAGGTCGTAGACGACGATCTGCGCCAATGCATTCGCCGCGGTCCGCGTGGTCTCGAAGCGGCGCGGCAGCAGCAGCGAGACGTAATTCTTCGCGCGCTCCAGTTCGTCAGGAGCAATCGGGACGTGGATGCGCGTCAGCTCCTTGAAGAACTCCTGCAAGGCCTCGGCGGTCTTGTCGGTCTGCACCGCCGCCGACGCGTAGAACAGGCCGCCGACGCGGCGCATGTCGAAGGTGGACCCGGCGCCGTACGCGTAGCCGTGCTCCTCGCGCAGGTTCTGGTTCAGACGTGACGTGAACGATCCGCCGAGCACGGTGTTCAGCACCTGCAGCGCGAAGTAATCGGGCGTCGATCGCGCGACGCCGATCCAGCCCAGTCGAATCTGCGACTGCGCGGCGCCCGGCTTGTCCACGAGATACACGCGGCGGGCGGTCAGCTGTCGCGCGTCCGCGGGCGCGGTCGTCGCCGCCCCGGCCGTCGCCGTCCACGTGCCGAGCGTCCGCTCGAGCATCGGCATGACCGTCGCCGCGGTCACGTCACCCGCGACGATCGCGGTGGCGTTCCGCGGGCGGTAGGCGGCGGCATGGAACGCTTTCAGATCCGCGACGCTGAAGCCGCGGAGCGACGCGGCCGTGCCAATCGAGGCCGTGCCGTAACGATGCGACGGCCCGTAGACGAGGCGAGGGAACGCGAACTGAATCAGTTCCCCCGGATCGTCTGCGGCCTGCAGCAGACCCGTCAGCCGTTCCTCACGCACCCGCTTCAATTCCGCATCCGCGAACGCCGGGCGTGCGACGACGTCGGTCATCACGGCCAGTGCGTCGCTCAGGCGTGCGGCCGGCACGTGCAGATCGACGTACGACGCGTCACTCGTGCTCGACGTCGAGAGATCCGCGCCCAGGTAGTCGACCGCGTCGGCGATCTCGAGCGCTGAGCGCGTCCCCGCCCCTTCATCGAGCATGTCAGCGGTGAGGCTCGCAAGCCCGAACTTCTGCGACGGATCCGCCGCGCTGCCGGCGCGGACGACGAGCTCGACGTGCACGACCGGGACCTTGTGCTGGGGGACGATCCACACCGGCAGCCCGTTCGACAGCGTCTGTTTCTCGATCGGCGGGAGATGCAGCTCGGGCGCCGGACCAAGGGCTGGCGGCTTCGTGCGATCGGCTGGCTGCTGCGCGCCGGCGACGACGCCGACAATGAGTGCGGCTGCGAGGAGCGTGAGCGAGCGGCGCGCGGTCATTTCGCGGGTTCCACGATCAGCTCGACGCGCTTGTCGAGCGGAAGGAAACGCGCGGCGGCGGCCTGGACGTCGCCCGGCGCGAGCGCCCGATACCGCGACAGGTCTTCGTTGAAGTAATCGGGATTGCCCGTCGCGAAGTCATACGCGTTCAGCTGATCGCCGACGCCGCCGAATCCGCCGATCCGTTCCAGCCGGTTGTAGAACGACGACTCGATCTGGTTGAGGGCGCGCTCGAACTCGCGCGCCTCTGGCGGCGCCTGCTGCAGTTTGCGGATCTCTTCGTCGACGATGGCGCGGATCCGATCGATCGTCGCCGCGGGCGCGCCGCCGCCGGACGCCGGACGCGCCGTGACGGCAATCTCGTATTGCGAGTTCAGCGACATCGACTGCTGGACCGCATAGACGTCCTGCGCAATCTGCAGCTCGTAGACGAGCCGTTTGTAGAGGCGCGAGTTCTTGCCGCCGGCGAGCAGCACCGACAGCACGTCGAGCTCGGCGTCTCCGGGCGCGAAGTGCGCCGGCGTGATCCAGTCGAGATAGAGGCGCGGGAGCTGGACGCGATCCCGGATGGTCTTCCGCTTCACCTCGGTCAGCGCGGGATGCGGGGAGTCGATCGGCGGGATCACGCCGTCGCCGGGCTTGACGTCGGCGAACCACTTCTCGATCGCCGCGCGCGCCCGTGCCGGATCGATATCACCCGCAACCACGAGGCTCGCGTTCGCCGGCTGGTAATACTGCTTGAAGAACTCGACGACGTCTTCGTAGCTGGCGGCGGTGAGGTCCTCCATGTAGCCGATCGTCGGCCATCGATAGGGATGGCCCTGCGGATACAGCAATTCGCCGATCGCGATCGAGGCCATGCCGTAGGGCGCGTTCTCGTAGCTCTGGCGCCGCTCGTTCTTCACGACGTCGCGCTGGCCGTTCACCCGCGCCGGCGACATCGCGTCGAGCAGGAACCCCATCCGATCCGATTCGAGGAACAGCGCAAGATCGAGGGCGTTCGACGGCGCGTCGATGTAGTAGTTCGTCCGATCGTTTTCGGTGGACCCGTTGTTGGTCGCGCCCGCGGCTTCGAGCAGCAGGTCGAACTGCCCTTCCTTCACGTGCCCCGAGCCCTCGAACATGAGGTGCTCGAACAGATGGGCAAAGCCGGTGCGCCCGGGCTTCTCCCGCGCCGAGCCGACGTGGTACCACACGTTCACGGTCAGCAGCGGGACCGTGTGGTCTTCGTGCAGGATGACGCGCAAGCCGTTCGGCAAGGTGAACCGGGTGACCGGAATCTGCAGGCGCGGCGCGGCGGCCCCCGCCGCGGCCGCCT
>JABFWM010000146.1 GCA_013362195.1 Acidobacteriota bacterium | reverse complement strand
TGTCACGCGCGAGCGCCGGGTCTGAAGACCCGGCCTACAGCTGTCACGCGCGAACGCCGGGTCTGAAGACCCGGCCTACATCTGTCACGCGCGAGCGCCGGGTCTGAAGACCCGGCCTACATCTGTCGCGCGCGAACGCCGGGTCTGACGACCCGGGCTACATCTGTCACGCGCGCGCGCCGGGTCTGACGGCCCGGGCTACATCTGTCACGCGCGAACGCCGGGTCTGACGACCCGGGCTACATCTGTCACGCGCGAGCGCCGGTCTTCAGACCCGGCGCCTTTACAACCTGCGCAACCGCTCCGCCGCGCGCTCGAGCGTGTCGTCTTTCTTGGCGAAGCAGAAGCGGAGCACCTTCGGTGCGGATTGTTTGTAGAGGAACGCGGAGGTCGGGATCGATGCGACGCCGTGCTCCCTGGTGATCCGCAGCGCGAACTCCATGTCGCCCTCGTCGGTAATCGCCGAGTAGTCGAGCAGCTGGAAGTAGGTGCCGCGGGAGGGCAGCGGCCGGAACCGCGAACCCTCGATGAGCCGCAGGAACAGATCGCGCTTGCGCTGATAGAACGCGGACAGTTCCGGGTACCCCTTGCGGGCGGTGAGGAACTCCGCGAGCGCGTACTGGGTCGGCGTGTTGGTCGCGAACGTGGTGAACTGGTGCACCTTGCGGAACTCGGTCGTCAGCTCCACCGGCGCCACGGCGTAGCCGACCTTCCATCCCGTCACGTGATAGGTCTTGCCGAACGACCCGATCACGACGCTGCGCGCGCGCAACTCCGGATGCCGCGCCATGCTCTCGTGGCGCGCCCCATCGAAGATGATGTGCTCGTAGACTTCGTCGCTGACGATGAGGATGTCGGTGCCGGCGACGAGGCGCGAGAGCTCCGCGAGATCGGCCGACGACAGCACCGTCGCCGTGGGATTGTGCGGCGAGTTCAGCATGATGACCCGCGTCCGCGGCGTGATTGCGGCGCGGACCTCGTCCCATGGAATCGCGTACGCCGGAGCGCGCAGCGGAACCACGACCGCGCGGCCGCCGTTCAACTCCACCGCCGGCACGTACGAGTCGTAGACCGGCTCGAAGACGATGGCCTCGTCGCCCGGCTGGATCGCCATCGCGACGGCGTTGAAGATCGCCTCGGTGCCGCCCGAGGTCACCGTCACCTCCGTCTCCGGGTCGTACTGCGCGCCATACAGCTCGTCGTACTTCGCGGCGATCGCCTGGCGCAGCGCCGGCACGCCCTGCATCGGCGCGTACTGGTTGCGTCCCTCGCGCATGTGCCGCGCGACCGCTTCGACGAGGTCGGGATCGCAGTCGAAGTCCGGATACCCCTGCGAGAGGTTAATCGCCCCCGTATCGGCGGCGAGCTTCGACATCACGGTGAAGATCGTCGTGCCGACGGAGGGGAGCTTCGAGGCAAAGGGCGTTGTGCGGGTCATGGACGGTTCAGGGTTCATGAGGTTCACACGTTCAAGCGGTTCGCGTTCAGCGTTCGGATTCAGGGTTTGCTGCTTCAGTGCGTTCGAAGACGCCGGTGTCGCGGTTCTTGCGGCACGCGTTCCACGCGAAGTGCTGACCGTTCATCGCGATGTACACGCCGGGCGCGAGAACCTGCGCGAACGACAGGGCACTGCCGAGATTGAACAGGCCGTCCGAGCTGCCGAACGCGTACGGCACCATCGCGCCGGTGAGCACGATCGTCTTGCCGATCAACGGCGCGCGCGCCAGCGCGGCGGCGGTCTCGACCATCGTATCGGTCCCGTGCGTGATCACGATCGCCTGCTCGGCGGCCTCCTGGCAGCGGCGCACGATCGCGGCGCGGCCGGCGTCGGTCATCTCGAGGCTGTCGATCATCATCACCGTCTCGATCGCGAGATCCAGGCGGGCGCGGCCGCGCCGGAGCATCTCGGGCACGTGCGTGTCGCGGAAATAGAGGCGGCCGGTCAGCTCGTCGTATTCCTTGTCGAACGTGCCGCCCGTCACCAGGATGCGGATGCGCATGCGGGCCGCGTCCTCACCATTCTGCAACCTCCTGACGAATTTCGTGGTCCCACGCGGGCCGCGCCCCCGACGCGGTCGTCCGCGGGGTTCCGCAGCCCGGCGGTAAGTCGCGTGGACGTGCCATCTTAGGCAGTTTTCGCGTCCGCCGCCCGGGTGCGGCACCAGCCTTGCCCTTGGAAGCGCCCCGGGAGGTCTGTCATGTTCCTGTTTGCCATCGCCGCCATCATGGGCGGTATCAGCTTCGTGTCCGTCAAGAAGCGCCGCTCGCGTCGAGCGGCGAACCATTCGTAGCGGTCGGCTTACCGCACGATTCGGCTCGCACGGAACAGGTCGTCCGCCGACGACAGCACGATGCGCCGCAGCCGCTCCGGGTATCCGGAGGGCAGCCGTTCGATGAACGCACGCACCGTCGCTGCCGCGGCGGGCGACTGATGCCCGCCGAGCGTCGCATCCAGCCAGCGCTTCGGGAAAAAGATGTCGCCGCTGCGTTGGATGTCGCGCAGCATCTCGAGGCTGCGCTGAAGGTATTTCCGCGAGGCCTCCGCGCGCAGCGGATGGTGCAGATAGCGCAATCCCTCGAGGACCCACGGCTCGCGGCGCCGGTTCGCCGCCTCGCCAAGCGACGCGAACCACGCGTCGCGCACCGCCGGATCCGCGGACAACGCCGGGCGCACGAACGCGAATTGCGCCTTCCGATCCGGGTTCTCCGTCCGCTCGAACTGGCGATCCAGTATCGAGGAGGCATCGGCGACTTCGCGCACCGCCAGTTCCTCGGCGAGCCGGATCTCATCGGTCTCCGCCAGCGCCAGCCCCGGCACCGGCTCCTTGCGGCTCCACACGTTGGACAACCAGGCGATCGTCTCGGGTGTCTGCGCGATATCGCGCAGCGCGGAGAACCAGGCGGACTTCGCGCTCTGCGAGCGCGCCGTGTCCAGCCCGGCGCGCAGCACCTGCTCGAGGTGCGGCGCGGTCGCCCGCCGCTCGGCCGGGCCGAGGTACTGCCAGTACGCCTGCGTCAGGTAGTGCAACTCGCGCTGCACGTTCAATTCGTCGCGCTCGGCCGGCAGCGACCGCAGCGCGAGCGCGACGAGCGCGTCGGGCCGCACGTCGGCGTTGAGCACCGCGTCCCAGAGCGTGACCCACGCGGCGCCGCGGGTGAGCGCGTCAGGCACGTCCGCCACGTGCTCCATCAACCATGCCAGCGACGAGGCGTCGAGGTGGACGTCGCCGTACGCGAGACCGCCGCCGGACGCCAGCACGAACTGCGGCGCCGGCATGCCGCGGGCCGCGGCCACGTCGACGCGCGGCGCGCTCATCCGGACGGAGACGTGGTGCAGCCCGTCGCGTCCGCCGATCGCGACGTCGATGCGCTGGTTCCAGGTGAGCCCGCGGCTCGCGATCGGGTCGCGCTGCGTCAACGTCAGACGCGCAATGCGGCCGCGCGAGACCCGCAGGCCGGTCGTCAGGATCGGACGTCCCCGCTCTTCGACCCAGGCGCGGCTCCAGGCGACGAGATCCTCGGGGGTGCGGCGATCGAGGACGGCGATCAGATCGGGCCACGACGCGTTCCCGAAGGCGTGCGCCTCGAGATACTCGCGCAGGCCGTCCCGGAACGCGTCCGCGCCGACCAGCGTCTCGAGCTGTCGCATGACGATCGGCGCCTTCTGATAGATGATCGCGCCGTAGAGCGTGCCGGCCTCGTCGAGGTTGGCGAGCGGCTGGCGGATCTCGTTGGCGCCGGCGGTGCGATCGACGTCGTAGGCGGCCGGGTAGTGCGCGAGCAGAAAGCGCAGCGCGTGATTGATCGACGGAAAGGACGGGTTCACGATCTTCGCGGCCATGAAGTTGGCGAAGACCTCCTTCATCCACACGTCGTTGAACCACCGCCTCGTGACGAGATCGCCGAACCACATGTGGGCGGTCTCGTGGGCGATGACGCTCGCGCGCGCGAGCCGCTGATCCTGCGTCGCGCTCTCGTCGAGCATCAGCCCGTTCGCGTTGTAGAAAATCGCGCCGGGATGCTCCATGCCGCCGAACTGGAAGGCGGGCACCAGCAGGAAATCGAACTTGCCGAACGGATACGGGATCCCCGTGTACCGCTCCAGCCACTGCAGCGCCGTCGCATGCAGATCGAAGATCGCGTCCCGGTTGCGCGCGACCTTCGCGGCGTCGGTTTCCCGGTGCAGCATGCGGAAGCGCCGGCCGTTGCGTTCGCCCTCTTCCACGGTGAACCGGCCCGCCGCAAACGCGAACAGGTAGGTGGAGAGCGGCGGCGTTTCCGCGAACGCCAGCCGGGTGCGGCCGTCGCGGCGGTCGCGCGCGCGCTCCTCGCCGTTGGCGAGCGTCTCCCAGCCGTCCGGCACGTCCAGCCGCAGCGTCCATCGCGCCTTGAGATCCGGCTGATCGAAGCACGGGAACGCCTGGTGCGCCCGCGCCGGCACGAAGATCGTGTAGAGGAAGTCGTCGCTGCGATTGAGCGGCACGTCGCCGGCGTCGAAGTCCAGGGCGATGCGGTTGGCGCCGGCGCGCAACGCGGTCGGCGGCACGATGACGTGGCCGTTCACCTGCCGCACGTCGATCTTCACGTCCTCGACCTCGACGCTCTTGAGGAGCCCGGCACGATCCGGACGGAAATCGAGGACGAGCGGCGCGGTGGCGTCGGCGAGGGTGAAGGTGATGACCGCGCGTCCGCCAACCGGCTGCTGGCGCGCGGCGGGAATCGTGAAGGCCAGGTCGTAGCGCAGATCCGACACCCGCGTCACGCGCTCGCGGGCCAGCGTGTCGGTGACGCCGAGGTCCGGGTCCGGCTTCGCCGGCTGTTCGGCGCCAAGCAGCCCCAGGACGACCGCCATCATCGAGAGCACCATCGGCGGATCATATAGCGGCAGCCGCGCCGCGGCGCCGCCCTCAGGCCGCGCGCCGGAGGCGCAGGGCCACGAGCGCCGCGACTTCGACGAGAAAGCAGAGCGTGATGAACGACATCGCCATGAACGCGGCGTAGGCCTGCCGTCCCATGAGGTCGTAGATGCTCAGGGCGGCGACAGCGATCGCGGCCGCGGTGGCGATCTTCAGTTCGCGCGGCAGCGCGCCGAGCCGATCGATGAGCAGCATGACCGCTGGCGTCGAGATGAGGAACACGTAGTCCCACCCTTGCGGCGAGAGCAGCGGGATCAACAGCAGCAGCAGGAACCCTTCGAGCGGTTCCGGCACACGCACGGTCCGCCGCGCCGCGGCGACGACCCCGGCGAGCGCGAGCAAAATGGCGCCGGCTGCCAGCGCCAGTCTTGCGGCGGCCGGCTGCGGGCCCATCCACTTCGCGAAGAAGGCCGCCAGCGACACGTTGTCGGGATTCCTCAGGTTCGGCGCGGTCGTGGAGGCCACGGTGTGCCACCAGTCGCGAAGCAGGGCGGCGTTGCCCGCCCAGCCGTAGATCGCGATCGGCAGCACGAGCGCCGCGGCGACGCCGAGCAGCACCGCGCCAAGCGCCACGCGGTTCGGGCGCGCCGCCAGCCACGGGATGAACAGCACCGCGTAGGGCTTGATGACAATCGCCAGCGCGACGAGCAGTCCGCCCGTCCACTCGCGGCCGCGAGCGAGTGCGAGGACGGCCAGCACCGCGACGACGCCAAGCAGCAGGTTCACCTGGCCGAGCACGAGCTCGTGCGCGTAGAACTTCGCCATTGCCAGGAAGGTGAGCACGATCAGCAGGGCGATCGGCCGCCTCGGATCGGGCAGCGCGCGGGCGCTCAATCCGAGCAGCGCCAGCATCAACACCGCCGACGCGGCGAACCACAGCGCCTTCGCGGCGCCCAGCGGCAGCAGCGCGAGCGGCGCGGCCAGCAGCGCGAAGGCGGGCAGGTACTTGAACTGATAGTGCTCGTCTTCGGCGCGATAGAGCGGCGCCGCCGCGATCGCGCGCGACCCGGCCGTCCAATACACCTCGAAGTCCGGCATCTTGCGCGACACGCGCGTGGTGAAGAGCGCGACGAGGGAGACGGTGGCGAGCACCGCCAGCAGCAGGCGCGTGCGCACGCTGCTCGCCCGGTAAGCGGCCATGCCGGACAGTATATCGAGCGCTCGTGTCCGCGCCGCGGCAGCGGGCGCGATCCGCAAGGGTACACGCGCGGACGTTCGAACAGCCAGGACTGCCACGCGTTCGACCAACACGCGCGTGATAGAGTCGCGGGCGTTCGTGGGTGACCGCCTGCCGTCTCCGCCGTGGTGGGTGCCGATCGCGCGAGCGGTCGTCCGCCGAATGCCGCGCGGGCGGTATGCCGTGCTCTCGCGCTGGCGACCGCGCGCGGCGCCATTTGCCGGCCGCCTCGCGCACGAGATGGGCGGCGCCCGGTTCGTCTGCGATCTCGGCGATGCGATCGCGCGCGAGGTGTGGCTGACCGGGTACTACGAACCTCCGGTCACCCGCGCCATCTGGCAGCTGCTCCGGCCCGGCGGCACGCTGGTCGACGCGGGCGCGAACTGGGGATACTTTTCGCTGCTGGGCGCCGCGTGCGTCGGCGGCGAAGGGCGCGTGCTCGCGCTCGAGCCCGATCCCCGCCACTTCGATCGGTTGCAATTCAATGCGTCGATGAATGGATTTGCGAACGTCACGGCGCTCCCGGTCGCGGCGGGAGCGCAGGAAGGCGTCGCGGTGCTGACGGGGTACGCCGACGGAGCGGACAATCGCGGCGTGTCGCGTATCGTCGAGCGCGCCGAGGGCACGCATCGCTACGAGGTGCGCTGCTCGACGATCGATGCGCTCACCTCGTCGAGCGCTCGCGTGGACGTGGTCAAGATCGATGTGGAGGGTGGGGAAGCGGACGTGCTGGCGGGGATGCGCGCCGGCCTGGCGTCGGCCCGTTATGCCGCCGTCGTGCTCGAGCTGCATCCCGACCTGCTCCGCGCGCGCGGCGTCGATCCGCGTGAATGCATCGGTCCGCTGGCGGCGCACGGCTATCGCGGCTGGGCGATCGATCTCTCGCCTCGCGCCTATCGTGACGCCACATCGACGCACGCTCCGCTCGAACGGGTGCTGCGCCCCGTTGACACGTGGCACGACACACCGTGGCCACATCTGTTGTGGTTGGCGCCGGGTGAGCCCGCGCCGTCGTGCTAAAGTCGTTCTGAGAGTCGAGGTCCCTTGCTTCCCCGATCGATCCTGCCTCCATCCTACGAACAGGTCCACGGCCACGCACGACGCATCGAGCTCGCATCCGACCGCGCGATTCGCGCGCGCAACAAGGTCGGGTACCGGCTCGCGCACTGGCCGATCTGGATCTTCGTCTTTTTCATTGCGCCCGGGCCGATGACGTTCGCGCTCTTCGCGCACGGATTCACCCGCGCGATGGCGGCGTGGATGGCCGCGGTGCTCGTCGGCACGGGCATCGCCGGCCTGCGCGGACGGCTGCCAGGCGTCGAACCGTCGCCCTACATCATCCGGTTCACGGAAGATCGTCCCAATCCGCTCTACCGCCGGGTCTGCTACACCCTGGCGTGGAGCGAAGCGATCACCTTCGCCGTGCTCAACATGGCCGGCCTCGTCACGGCGATCGTGACCGGACGCTGGTGGCTGCGCCAAATCTACGAGGCCGCGTACTTTCCGCTGCTCGCCACGATCTGCGCGCTCGGCGCCCTCGGGTGGCTGCCGCGCGTGAAAGCGTCGACGAAGGGGGAAGGGCAGGAGCGGCGATTCTTCTATGGAACCGTGTGGGCGGTCACGGTCGCCCAGCCGGTGCTGTGGCTGTTGTGGAAGCTCCTCCCGCAGACGCGCGGCGCCGACGCGTTCAAGCTGGTGGCGTTCCTGAGCGTCCTCGCCTGGGTCGGCAATCGCGCCCGGCTTGGCCTGCTGCCGCGAACGCGGCCGATTATTCCGGGGGAACTGGCGGTGTCGGACTGATGGGCAACGGAGCGACGGCCAACGGCTCATCGCGACGCGCACCACGCGACGAAGATCACACAAGGAACGACTCGACAACGTCGTTCGGCGGGTGATGCGTCGTGGCCTTCGTCGCTTCGTGATCGTTCAGGTGAGCCGTCAGACGTCGTGAAGCAGGCAGGAACAAGATCATGAGCAACGCAACACTCGACAGCTCCGGCGTCATTGTCGCGTGTCCGTCGTGCGGGCAGCGCAATCGTCTCGCGTACGACCGCGTCACCGCGGACACGCGGTGCGGGAAGTGCAAGACAACGATCGGTCCGCCGGCGGAACCGGTCGAAGTGCCCGATGCGGCGACCTTCGACGCGCTGGTCGCGAGCTCGGATATTCCCGTCGTCGTGGATTTCTGGGCGCCGTGGTGCGGGCCCTGCCGTATGGTCGCGCCCGAGATCGCGCACGTGGCCGCCTCCAACCAGGGCCGCTATTTCGTCGTCAAGGTGAACACCGACGAGGTGCAGGAGCTCGGCGACCGCTTCGGCATCCGCTCGATTCCCACGATGGCGGTCTTTTCGGGCGGCCGGGAACGCGGGCGCACCGCCGGCGCACGTCCCGCCGCCGACATCGAGGCCTTCGTGCGATCGGTCGTCGACGCGCGATGAACCGCGCGCTGCTCGGCGCCTTCGTGCTGGAACGGTTTCCGTTCGCGCACCGGGAGGCGCTGGCAGCGTTCGACGCGGTGGGCGGCGGTGCCGTGTCGGATGCCGGCGCGATTGACGCGCTGCGTGCGCCGTTTGCGGCGGCGCTGCGCCGGACGCTGGCCCCGCCCCCGGATTTCCCCGACACGACGCCGCGCGTGTCGTCGCCGGCACGCTGGTGCGCCGCCGTCGACGAGCTGCTCGCCGGCTGCGACGGCTTCCTCCGCCGTGCGTCGATCCGCGCCTCGCTCACCGCGGCCGAACGCCGCGAAATCCTCCGCGGCATGGCCCTGACGCGCGCGACCGACAATCGATTGAAGCAGTTCTTCACGGGCGGGGACGTCCGCTACGGCGACGCGGCCTTTCAGGGGAAAGGGTTCCGCTCGCTCGGCCAGGAGGCGATCTACGCCGCGGCCATCCGCCTGCGGCGGGGTCCGTCGTTCCAGCAGGGCGACAGCTGGCGCGGCGACATCGTCGCGCCCCTCATCCGCGATCTGGGTGTCGTCCTCGCCATGCGAACGGACGGTGAGATGGTGCGCCGGGTGCTGTCGGCGCAGATGGGCAAGGCCGGCCCGCCCATGGACGGCCGCGATCTCCACGTCGGCGACTTCGCGTGGGGCGTTCTTCCCCCGAGCGCACCGCTGGCGATCGGGACGCTGTCGATCGCGGGGATCGCCATGGCCTTCGCCCGGCACGGCGACGGGCGCGTCGCGCTGTCGTTCATCGGCGAAGGCGGGTCGTCGCTCGGCGAGTGGCACGAGGCGATCAACCTGTGCGCGGCGCGGCGGCTGCCGGCGATCTTCTGCGTGCAGAACAATCAGACGGCGCTCTCGACGCCTGTTCGCGAGCAATCCGCGGCGCGCGTGTTCGCCGACAAGGCGTCAGGATACGGCGTGCCGGGGATCACGATTGACGGCACCGACCCGGACGAAATCGCCGCCGCGTTCACGTGGGCCGTGGAGCGCGCGCGCGACGGACGCGGGCCTACGCTCATCGAGCTGGTCTGCATGCGGATGTGCGGCCACGCGCACCACGACGACATGCTGTATCTGGGCAAGGATCCGCCGCCGTCGTGGCAGTACCCGTCGCCCGCGGAACAGGGGTACGTCGATCGTGCGTTGTACGAGTACTGGTCGCAGCGGGACCCGCTCGTCACGTATGCCGCGCGCCTCGAGGCCGACGGCGTGATTGGGCCAGGCGAGCTGGAAGGCATCAAGCGCGAGGTCGAGGCGCTCGTCGACGCGCAGGCGCGCGAGGTGATTGGCGCACCATGGCCGGACGCGGATCGCGTGGGCGACGACGTGGTCGCGGGCGGCGAACGCCGTACGCGCGTCGAGGTGCTCGATCCGCGGATTCGCGCGGGCGCCGGCTTCGATGCGCCGCTGCCGCCGCTCGAACCCGGTCCGCCGCGCGATGCGAAGGGACACACCTTCCTCGAGGCGGTGATGCTCGGGATCGGCGATGCGCTCGCGTCGGATCCCCGCGTGTTCGTCTACGGCGAGGACGTCGGGGGCGCCTACGGCAACGCCTTCCTGCTGCTGCGCCCGCTGCTGGCGCGCTTCGGGGATCGCATCCTGAACGCGCCGCTCGCCGAGGGCGCGGTGATTGGCGTGTGCGTCGGCGCCGCGCTCGCCGGCCAGCGGCCAATCGGCGAGATGCAGTTCAACGACTTCGTCGCGACCGGCTTCAATCAGCTCGTGAACAACGCGGCGAAGATTCGCTATCGCTGGGGCGGTTCGGTGCCGATGGTGCTGCGGATGCCGTGGGGCGGCCTCCGTCACGCGGGACCGTACCACAGCCAGAACACCGAACCGTGGTTCTACCGGACGCCCGGACTGAAGATCGTCGTGCCCTCGACGCCGTCGGACGCGCGCGCGCTGATGGCGTCGGCAATCGCGGATCCGGATCCGGTCCTCTACTACGAGCACATCGCGCTCTACCGCGATCCGCGAGTCAAGCAGGCGCTGGACGCGGCGCCGCCGTCGCCGCTGCCGGTGGGCACCGCCGCCTTGAGGCGCGCGGGCGACGACCTCGCGATCATTTCCTACGGCGCCTACGTGCAGACCGCGCTCGCCGTCGCGGAGACGCTTGCCGGGGACGGCATCCACGCGAGCGTGCTCGATCTTCGCTGGCTGGCGCCGCTCGACAAGGCGGCGGTGCTGGCCGTCGCGCGGCACTGCAATCGCGTGTTGATCGTGCACGAAGATTCGCGCACCGGCGGGATCGGCGAGAGCCTCGCCGCGATCGTTCAAGAGGAAGCGTTCGAATCGCTCGATGCGCCGGTCCGCGTGATCGGCGCGCTCGATACGCCGGTGCCGTACTCGCCGCCGCTCGAGGCGCGCTTTCTTCCGAGCGCCGCCGAGATCGAACGCGCCGCGCGGCTGCTCGTCGCCTACTGACCCGCGGTCTGGCACGGCGGCCGATACGACGCCAGCACGCCGGTCTCGATTGGGGAACATGCGGACGGCGGGGCCTGCACCGCGAGCGGGACGAAACGGGCGGCCGCGCCCGTCAGCGGCGCGGCGAGCAGGCCGGACCGCATCCGTGCTTGCAAGGCGGCTTATTCTAAGCGGAATGCCGGAACTGCCGGACATCGAGCTGTACCTCAGCGCGCTCAGGCCCCGCCTGCTCGGCCAGCCGCTGACGCGCCTTCGTGTCGCCAGCCCGTTCTTCCTCCGCAGCGTGGCGGTGAGCCCGTCCGAGTTCGAGGGTCGGCCTGTCGTCGGCCTCAGACGGATGGGCAAACGCCTGGTGTTCGCGTTCGCAGGCGATCTCTTCGCCGTGATGCATCTGATGATCGCCGGACGACTGCGATGGGCACCGCCGGGCGCTCCGGTCCCCGGACGGGTCGGCCTCGCGGCCTTTGATTTCCCCGAAGGTTCGCTGATCGTGACCGAAGCGGGATCGCGGAAGCGCGCGTCGCTGCACCTGGTCGCGGGCGACATCGCCGTCGGCGCGCTGGATCCCGGCGGCCTCGAGGTGCTCGAGGCCAGCGACGAGGAATTCGCGGAGGCGTTGCGGCGCGAGAACCACACGGTGAAGCGCGCCTTGACCGATCCACACCTGTTCAGCGGCATCGGCAACGCCTTTTCGGACGAGATCCTGCATGCCGCGCGTCTGTCTCCGATGGCCCTCACGCAGGCGCTCACCGACGACCAGATGCGGACGTTGTACGAGGCGTCGGTGGCCGTGCTGCGCAACTGGTCGCGGCGTCTGCAGGAGGAGACCGGCGATCGGTTCCCGGAGAAGGTGACGCCGTTTCGCCCCGGCATGGCCGTGCACGGCCGTCACGGCCAGCCCTGCCCGCGCTGCGGCGCGCCCGTCCAGCGCATCGTCTATGCGAGCAACGAGGCGAATTACTGCGCGCCGTGTCAGACCGGCGGGCGGCTGCTCGCGGATCGCGCGCTCTCGCGGCTGCTGCGCGACGACTGGCCGAAGACGCTCGACGAACTGGAGCAGCGGAAGAAGGCGGCGCCGGAGCGCCGGCGCCGATGACCTCGTGGTGGCTGCAGACGCGCGACGTCTGGCGCCTGCTGATGCGGCTGCGCCCGTACCTCGGCGCCGGACGCGGCCTCCTCATCGCCACGCTCGTCAGCTCGCTCGTGATGGTGCTGTTCGAGGGCGTGGGCGTCGGCCTGCTCGTCCCCTTGCTGTCGCTCCTGCTCGGCGGCACCAACGCCGTGCCGATGCGGCCGATTCAGTGGCTGGAGCGGCAGCTCCCGAACCACTCCCCGGCCTTTTACGTGGGGGTGTGCTGCATCGCGATCGTCAGCGCCATCGCCGCGAAGAACGTCGCGAGCTACGTCGCGCAGCTCTTCGCGGCGCGCCTCAAGCAGCGCGTGTCCATCGGCCTGCGCCGCGCGCTGTTCGAGCGTCTCCAGCGCGCCGGGCTCGACGTCTTCGATCAGCGTCCGGCCGGCGAGATCGCCAACATGTTCCTCGTCGAAACGTTCCGGACGACGGTGGCGATCGATGCATCGGTCGGCTTCGTGCAGCGCCTCAGCATCGCGCTGTTCTATGTCGTCGCCCTGTTCTACATCTCGTGGCCGCTCACCTCGCTGGTGGTCGCGCTCGGCGTCGCGATCGGCGGCACGCTCGCGTTCGTGTATCGGCGGCTTGGACGCGCCGGCACGCGCCTCACCGACCTCAATCACCAGTTGTCGTCGGTGCTCGAGCAATCGTTCGCCGGCGTTCGCGTCGTCAGGGTCACGAACTCGCAGCAGCGCGAGATCGACCGCTTCGCGGCCGTCAGCGCCGCGCAATCCGACGCGGAGGAATCGACCGCGCGCGCCCAGGCGCTGCTCTTCCCGCTGACCGAAACGCTCGCGGTGCTGGGCGCGATGCTGATCGTCGCCTGCGCCTACGTCTTCCTGGTGCGTCCCGGCCACATGCTGAGCAGCTATTTGCTCTGGTACGGGTTCGTGCTGCTGCGGCTGCTGCCGCTCCTCAATCAGCTCTATACGATGCAGGGGCACCTGTTCTATCTCGCGGGCGGCATCCGGGAGGTCGACAAGTGGCTGGCGACGCCGATGTATCCGGAGCGTCCCTTCGGGCACGTCGAGTTCCAGGGGCTGCGGCGGGAGCTGCGCTTCGAGCGCGTCAGCTACCGCTACACGACCGGCACCGAAGCCCTGCGCGACGCCGACTTCGTCGTGACGGCGGGCCGGACGCTGGCGATCGTCGGCGCGTCGGGGTCGGGGAAGTCCACGCTCGCGGCGCTGCTCCTGCGGCTGCGCGCGCCCTCGGCGGGCCGCATCAGCGTCGACGGCATGGACTACTGGAACGTCACGCCCGAAAGCTGGCACCGCGCGATCGCGCTCGTCGAGCAGGACGCGTTCCTGTTCCACGGGACGCTGAAGGAGAACGTGCTCTACGGCTGGCAGCACGCGTCGCCCGATGCCCTGGATCGCGCGATCGATGCCGCGAACCTGCGAGACATGGTCGCCTCGCTGCCCGATGGAGTCGACACGCTCGTCGGGGAACGCGGCGCGATGGTGTCGGGCGGGCAGCGGCAGCGCATCGCGATCGCGCGTGCGATCGTGCGCGACCCCAGCATTCTCATCCTCGACGAAGCCACCTCGCACCTCGACTCGGTGTCGGAGCAGCTCGTGCAGCAGGCGCTCGCGAACGCCTCCCGCGGGCGCACCACCATCGTTATCGCGCACCGGCTGTCGACGATCCGCGAGGCCGACTGGATCGTGGTCCTCGAGCGCGGCGCGATCGTCGAGCAAGGAACATGGGAGTCGCTGCAGGCGGCGCAGGGTACGTTCGACCGCCTGGTCCGCGGACTGACGACGTGAGTCCACCAGCGATGCTCACGGATCCATACGGATACACCGGTGACGTGCGTGGACGGCGCGTGCTCCTCGTCCTCGACGCGGGGCCGCCGTTCAGCGGACGCGACTTCCGCACATCGGGGATCGGCGGGACGGAAGCCTGCGTCGTGCTTCTCGCGGAAGCGCTGGCCGCGCGCGGCGCAGCCGTCGTGGTCGCCAACCGCATCGCCGCCGTCCGAACCGATGCCGGCGTGCGTTACGTGCCGGTCGGATCGCTCGGCGACGATCCGTTCGATCTCGTGCTGCTGTTCAAACACTGGTCGGATGTCGTCTCGAACCGCGGCACGGTCCGGGCGTTCATCTGGACGGACGTGCACGTCCCCGACCCGGCGGGCCTGATGCGCTGCGCGGCGTGGGCGCATCTGTCGCTCACGCTCTCGGACTACCAGCGGGTACGTCTGGCCGGTCTGATTGCCGACACCGGCATCGAGTCGATCGGCGCGCCGATCGAAACCGCCGACTACGGTGATCCATCCGCCGCGAAGGAGCCGCTCCTCATTTACTGTTCGGTGCCGGATCGGGGGCTCTACTATCTCAAGGACATGTATCCGGCCATCCGGCGGCGGGTGCCGGATGCGCGCCTGGTGATTACGTCCGACTTCTCGCTCTGGGGCGCGCCGGCGGCGAAGGACGCGTTCATGAAGTTCTTCGCGGGGCAGCCGGGCGTCGAATATGCCGGACACGTGACACGCCCGGAGCTGGTCGCGTGGCAGCGCCGCGCGCGCGTCATGGCGTATCCCTGCACGTTCGAGGAAGGGTTCTGCCTCGCGGCGGCGGAGTGCATGGCGGCAGGCGCCGTGCCGGTGACGACGAACGACTTCGCGCTGGTCACGACCGTCGGTGACGGCGGCGTGCTCGTCGCCGGCCGTCCCCGGCGCTGGCTGTATCGACGCCAGTTCGTGCGCGCCTGTGCCGCACTGCTGACCGACGACGCGCGATGGCAGGCGCTGGCGGCGCGCGGACGCAGCCGGGCGCTCGACACGTATGCGCCCGCCGCGGTGCTCGATCGCATCCTCGACGCGGCGTCGCGCGCGCACCACCGCGCCGGCGCGGGGGCGATGCGCTCGCGTGCCGGCCTGTAAGCACAACGGATTGACACGGATGGGATCGCCGACGCCGATTCGTACGGATGGACACGGAACAGCCGATCCACGCGACGTTCCGGTCCTTCTGCTCGTCTACCGTCGTCCGGAGCTGACGGCGCGCGTGTTCGAGGCGCTCGCGGCGGCGCGGCCGCGGCGGCTGTTCGTCGCGGCCGATGGGCCGGCCAGCGATCGCGACGTGCCGAGGTGTGACGCGGTCCGGCGCATCGTCTCCACGCCGACGTGGCCGTGCGAAGTGACGACGGATTTCGCGCATGAGAACCTTGGATGCCGGCGGCGCGTGAGTTCCGCGCTGGACTGGTTCTTCGGCGCGTGCGATGCCGGGATCGTGCTCGAAGACGACTGCCTGCCTTCACCCGATTTCTTCCGGTTCTGCGCCGCGATGCTCGAGCGTTATCGCGACGACTCGCGCATCGTGCACGTCAGCGGCGAGACGTATCGGCGGCGGCGCGGCTCGTCATGCTCGTACTACTTCTCGAAGTACGCACTCATCTGGGGATGGGCGACCTGGCGTCGTGCGTGGCGGTTCTTCGATCTCGAGATGCGGGGGTGGCCGGCGTTCCAGGCGCAGCCCGAAGCGGCGGCGCTGTTCGACACCAGCGACGAGCGCGCCTACTGGCACGGCACCTTCCAGCAGACGTACGAGGGGCGCCTTCCCTCCGCGTGGGACTACGCGTGGCAGTTCGCCTGCATGACGCAGGGGCTCTCCATTCATCCGGCGGTGAATCTCGTCGCGAACATCGGGTCGGGAAGCGATGCGACGCACACCAGCGCGCACCCCACGCTGCATCGCGCGGTCGGCCCGCTCGACGCCGATCTGCGGCACCCGGACTGGGTGGTGCGCGATCGGGAGGCCGACCTCGACACCTTCGACGATCGGTTTCCCGGGGCCATCCTCAAGCACCAGCGCACGTGGCGGCACCAGGCGGGACGGCCGCGGCGCTGGGCGATGCGTCAGCTGCGCCGCGTGCTGCGGCCTCATGCCCGCGGCTGATACGACCGAGCATCGCCACCCTTCGTTTGTTGCGCGCGAGGGAGCTGACGTGCACGCGAGAGAGCGGTCGCTGTTGATGTCAGCAGCCATTCCCTCTTCACCTGAGTCGCGCCGGGGCGGCCGCAATGGACGGCCGTGTGTCGAATATGACGCTCCTGCGTGTCGCTATTGACACAACCGCTGAGGCGCGAGACAATTGCCGTGCTCTCCACCCGTCATCATTCCGAGTGCCGCACCTTTCGGCCCGGCCGCCCGCTGGGACTGACAGGGCGAAGCTGCGGCCGGCGCTCTCGACCATCATGCGTACTTCACGTTCTCGTCCGCCATCGCGCGGGCGCACGCCGCGACCGCCGGCCGGCGATGCGTGGCCGCTGCCGCTGACCGGGGCGTCGGCGGCCGCCCAGCACGCCCGTGGCGCCTTTGCCGAGGCGCTGCGCAACGACGCGCCGGTCCTGATCGCGGCGGACGCCGGCCTCGACGCCGACGCCGTCGCGCAGGCGATTCACGGCCGCAGCCGGCCCGGGACGCCTTTCATCGCCCTCGATTGCGCCGGCGCGGATGCGTCGGCGATCGAGCGCGACCTGTTCGGCGAGCCGCAGCGCGGCGACGCGCAGCGTGACGTCGACCACGTGAGTCCGTCGGCGGCCCTCCTGCGTGCGCGCGCCGGCACCCTGTATCTGCGGCACATCGGCGACCTGCCCGCCGCGGCCCAGCGGCGCCTTGCGCGCGTCGTGCGGGATCGCGAGGTCACGGCAGGCCGCCGGCGCGTCGCGATTCGTGCGCGCCTTATCGCGCAGGCGCCCGCGTCGATTGGCCTCGACGTCCGCGAAGGCCACGTCCGCGCCGACCTCGCCCGGCGCCTCTCGCACATCACGATTGCCATCCCAAGCCTCCGCGAGCGCGCGGAGGACATTCCGGAACTGACGGCGCGCATCGCGTCGGGGTTGCGCGGCGCGGGCGCGCCCGCGTTCACCCAGGCAGCGCTGACCGTCCTCGCCGCGCCATCGTGGACGGGGAACCTCGACGAGCTGCGTGCGGTGCTCGAAAAGATCGTGCGCTCGGTCTCGAACGGGACGGTGCGGCAGGAAGACGTGCTGGCGCATCTCCCGATCGACGGAGCGTTCGCCCGCATTCCCCCGCAGGTGAGCCTTCGTGAAGCGCGCCGCCAGTTCGAGCGCGACTACATCGCCGCGGTGCTCGAGCGCCATCGCTGGCGGATGAGCGACGCGGCGCGGACGCTGGGGATCGAACGCGCGAATCTCTATCGCAAGACGCGGCAGCTCGGGATTTCACGACGCGGCGGGATGCCGGCGGCGTCATGACGCGCGCCGCGTCAGGCGCCGTCGCCGTCGTCGCATGGCTGGCCGCGGCCGGGGCCGCCTCCGCGCAGCAGAACGTGCCCGAGCAGGTGCCCCCGGGGACGATCGTGCTCGGCCCGGTGGCGATCACGCCGGCGTTCGCGATGAAGGACGTCGGCGTCGACGACAACGTGTTCAACGAGCCGGTCGATCCGAAATCGGATTTCACGTTCACGGCCAACCCGCGCGCGACGGTCGGGTTTCGCGTGCGCCGGCTGCATCTCTCGACCACCGCCGGCACGGAGTACGTGTACTACCAGACCTACGCGAGCGAGCGCGGCACGAACGTCGCCGCCGAAGTGCGCGCCGATCTCGACCTCGGGCGTCTGCGTCCCTACGCGTCCGTGGCCGGGACGAACACCCGCAGCCGCCTGAATACCGAGGTCGACGAGCGCGCGCGGCACCACGACCTCGCCGACACGGTGGGGCTCTCGCTGGACGTCGCCTCGCGCACCAGCGTGTTGTTCAGCCTGCGCCGCAGCCGCATCAACTACGAGCCGGACTCGAGCTTTCGCGGCGTATCGCTCGAGCAGAGCTTCGACGGGCGGACGGATCGCATGGAAGGCGGCCTCGCGGTGGCGCTGACGCCTGTCACCACGTTCAGCGTGATCGGGCAGCGCGATCAGCAGCGCTTCGAGCTGTCGCCCGCCCGCGATTCCGACAGCTGGCGCGTCGCGCCGACGCTGACCTTCAGTCCCACCGGCCTGCTGACCGGGACCGCCGCGTTCGGCTATCGCCGCTTCGATGCGCTCAATCCCGCCCTGCCGGACTATTCGGGGTTCGTCGCGTCGGTGGCGATCGGCGCAACCATCTACGGGCGGCACCAGCTGCAGGGCGCGTATACCCGCGACGTGCAGTACTCGTACGATCCGTCGACGCCGTATTACCTCGCGAATGGCGGCACCGTCACCTGGACGACCGTCGTGGCTGGCCCATTCGACGTGCGGGGCACGGCCGGGCGGAACGTGATGCAGTACCGCGGCGCGGCCGCGCTCGCCGGCGCCGATACCGCTCGCGTATGGGGCGGCGGCATCGGCTATCGATTCGGCGATCATGCACGCCTCGGCGTCAACCTCGAATCGGTGCGCCGCGAATCCGAGCGCTCCGCCGACCGCGAGTTCCGCAACCGCCGCGTGCTGGCGTCATTGACCTGGGGGACTTCGTAATGACGATGACGATTGTTGCGCTGCTCCTGCTGGCGGCTCAGGCCGCGCCCGCCCAGCGGCCGCAGGCCGGTCCAACCGCCGAATACGTCATTGGCGCGCAGGACGTCCTGAACGTCACCGTCTTCGGCGAACCCGATGCCTCGCGCGCCGGCGTCACGGTCGACGATGACGGGACGATCGATTGCCCCTACATCGGACGGGTCAAGGCCGCCGGCCAGACGACGCGCGCGCTCGAAGTCGACCTCAAGCAGCGGCTCTCGAAGGGACTCTTCGTCAACCCGTCGGTCAGCGTCGAGATCGTCAAATACCGCAGCAAGACCGTGACCGTGCAGGGCATGGTGCGCGCGCCCGGCGAGTTCAAGCTCGAAGGCAACGTCTCGATCATGTCGGTGCTCGCCCAGGCCGGATCCATGACGCCGGATGCGGGGTCTTACGTCGTGATCACGCGTTATGGATCTCCGCCCGGGGCGGCCGCCGGAACCGAGGCGGCCGCGCAGCAGATCCGGGTGCCCCGCCGCGACCTCGAGTCGGGCCGCGCGCAGGCGATCACGCTGCAGGATCGCGATACGATCTTCGTGCCGAAAGCGGAGACGGTGTTCGTGCTCGGCTACGTCCGTCAGACCGGTCCGATCGTCTATGAGGATGGCCTGACCGTCGAGCGGGCCCTGTCGCTCGCCGGCGGCGCGACCGAACGTGCGGCGACCAGCCGCATCACCATCGAACGCATCGTCGACGGCAAGCTGCAGCGGATCCGCGTCAGGCTGACCGATCCGGTGTTGCCGAACGATACGATCAAGGTTCCGCAGCGGATTCTGTAGGCGCGCCATGTACCCACCGTCTGGCAGCGTGCGCGTGCTCCATGTGGCCGCCGGCAATCTGTTCGGCGGCGTCGAGCGGATGCTGCTCGGCATTGCCGACGCGCAGCAGCCGGAGGACTGCGCGCACGACTTCGCGCTCTGCTTCGACGGCCGGGTGGCGAGGGAGCTGCGGGAACGCGGCGCCGACCCGCGCGTGCTCGGCGCGGTGCGTTTCAGCCGGCCGGCGTCGGTCTGGCGCGCGCGCCGAGCGCTGCGCCGGGTGCTCGCCTCCACGACCTACGACGTCGTCATCTGCCACGCGCCATGGCCCTGCGCGCTCGCGGCGCCGGTCGTGCGTCAGGCGCGCCGTCCGCTGTTCATGTGGGTGCACGACCTGCCGCAGCCCGACGCGTGGCCCGAGCGCAAGGTGCACCGGCATCCCCCCGATCGCTTCATCTGCAACAGCCATTTCACCGCCGAAGCGGTCCGGCGATGGACGCCGGAGGTGCCGCGCGACGTGATCTATCCGCCGGTGCTGCCCAATCCGCCGCTCCGCGGCGAAGAGCGCCGCCGCGTCCGCGCGTCCGCCGGCGCGACGGAGCGGACGACCGCGATCGTGCTGGCGAGCCGGCTCGAACGCTACAAGGGCCATCACGTCCTGCTGCGCGCGGCGATGCGGCTGCGCGGCGATTTCGCGATCTGGATTGCCGGCGCGCCGCAGCGTCCGCACGAAGCGCAGTACCTCGCGGAACTGCACCAGCTCGCCGCCGATCCCGCGCTCGGCGCGCGCATCCGGTTCGTTGGCGACCGCGCCGACGTGCGGCGGCTCATCGCGGCCGCCGACATTCACTGCCAGCCGAACACCGCGCCCGAGCCGTTCGGGATCGCGTTCGTCGAGGCGCTCTATGCGGGCGTGCCGGTCGTGACCACCGGTATCGGCGGCGCGACGGAGATCGTCGATCGCCACTGCGGCGTGCTGCTGCGCGAGCCGGGGGAGGCCGCGCTCGCCGAGGCGTTGCAGCAGCTGATCGACAACCGCGCCGCGCGCCTGGCGCTCGGCGCGGCCGGCCCGTCGCATGCGCAGCAGGTGAGCGATCCCGAGGCACGCCTGCGCGAGATGTGCGCGATCGTCCGGGCGCAGGTCTCGGCGGTATCCGTCGCATGATCGCCGTCCCGGCGGAGCTGGAGCGCCGCGCCCGCCAGAGCCTGGGCCGAAGCGATGGCCCCATCTACGACGCCGTCGCGCGGCTGCTGGCCGAGCGCGACACGCACGGCACGCTTGCCGACGTGGGCTGCGGCACCGGCGAGCTGTGGTCGCGCGTCCGCGATCGCTTCGCCACGTGCATCGGCATCGACGCGGTCCGTTACGAAGGATTGCCCGTCGATCTCGATCTGCGGACGGCGGATCTCGACGCCGCGCCGCTGCCGATCGCCGACGCGAGCGTTGACGTGGCCGCCGCCGTCGAAGTGGTCGAGCACCTCGAGAATCCCCGTGCGCTGGTCCGCGAACTCGCGCGGGTCGTCAAGCCGCGCGGCTGGGTGATCGTCACCACGCCGAATCAACTCAGCGCGCTCAGCGTGTTGACGCTCGTCGCCAGGGGGCGTTTCGCGGCGTTCCAGGACGGCGACTATCCTGCGCATCGCACCGCGCTCCTCGCGGTGGATCTCGTGCGGATCGCGAGGGAATGCGGCCTTCGCGACGAGGCGATCGAGTACACCGGCCACGGACGCGTGCCGCTGACGCCGTGGCACTACCCCGCGGCGCTCGCGCGGCTCGCGCCGCAGCGCCTTTCCGACAACCTGATGCTGATCGCGCGCCGCTAGCCATCGCATGCGCATCGCGTTTCTCAGCGTCTCCGCGGAAGCGGGCGGCTCCGAAGTGAGCCTGCTCACGCTGCTGCGCGGCCTCCGGCGCCTGGCGCCGGACTGGGCGCTGGATCTGGTCGTCCCGCGCGAGGGTCCGCTTGCGTCGGCGGCGCGCGACGTCGGGGTTGCCGTGCACGTGCTGCCGCTGCCGGCGCGGCTGTCCCGTCTCGGCGAACAATCGGCGCGCGGGGCCGCGGCCCTGGCCGGACGCGGCGCATCGCTGCTGCTCGCTGCGGGCGGGTCCGCGCTCTACTCGCGGCGGCTCGCGCAGCGGCTCGACGCGCTTCGCCCCGACGTGGTGCACACCAACGGCTTCAAGCTGCACGTGCTGGGCGCCCGTGCGGTCCCGGCCGGCACGCCGCTGGTCTGGCACCTGCACGAATACATCGGCACGCGGCCGATCAGCGGCGCGCTGCTGCGCCGCTATGCGCCGCGGTGCGCCGCGATCGTCGCGAACTCGCGCAGCGTGGCCGCCGACGTGAGGGCGACGATCGGGCCCGACGCGCCGGTCACGACGATCTACAACGCCGTCGATGCGGCGGTGTTCGCGCCCGCCGGCGATGGCGTGGATCTCGATGAACGGGCCGCCCTGAACGCGGCGCCGCCCGGCACCGTCCGGGTGGGCCTGGTCTCGACGTTCGGCCGCTGGAAAGGGCACGACACGTTCCTGCGCGCGCTGCGCGCGTTGCCGTCCGACGTCGCCGTTCGCGGCTACGTCATCGGCGACGCGCTCTACGACACGACCGGCAGTCAGTACAGCCGCGCCGATCTCGAACGGCAGGTCGCCGCGCTCGGGCTGACGGGACGCGTCGGCCTCACCGGGTTCATCGATCGACCCGCGGCGGCGATGCGCGCGCTCGACATCGTCGTGCACGCGAGCACGCAGCCCGAGCCGTTCGGCCTCGTCATTGCCGAAGGCATGGCCTCGGCCCGCGCCGTGGTCGTGAGCGCGGCCGGCGGCGCGGAGGAACTCGTCACGGACGGTGTCGATGCCGTGACGCACGCGCCGGGCGACGTCGAGGGCCTCAGCCGGTGCATCGCGTCGCTCGCGCGAGACGCCTCGCTCCGTCAGCGTCTCGGCGCCGCGGCCCGCGCCACCGCGATCCGGCTGTTCGATCCCGACGCGTTCACCCGCCGCTTCATTCATGTCTACGAGACCTCCCGAGACCGCGCCCTGGTCCGTGCCGCTGGCGCATAGCGCGCCAACGGCGGCGATCGCGCCGGCGGCGGCGGCGCGGATTCCCTGGGGATTCGCGGAAGTGTTCGTCATCAGCCAGACGGCGCTGCCCGCCCTGCTGTATCTTCCGGGCACGCAGCCGTTCCGCCTGCCGATCCGATTCAGTGCCTTCGCGATCAGCCTGATGGCGCTCGCGTGGCATCAGCTCGAACCGTCATCGCCGCCGCGCTCGCGCACGCAGCCGTGGGTCGCCGCGGTGCTCGCGCTGCTCGGCGTGATGCTGTTCCATCCGCAGACCGTGACGTTGACGGCGGGGGTCGCGCAGATCGGGGTGTACCTCGCGGTGATCGCGCCGCTCTTCTGGGCGCCGCGATTCGTGCGGTCGCCGGAGCAGATGGCGCGGCTGTTCTGGCTCCTGCTGCTCTGCTCCGGCGCGAACGCCGTCGTCGGTGTGCTGCAGGTGTACGATCCGGGGCGCTGGCTGCCGCAGGAATTTTCGCGCGTGGTCACACAGTCCACGCTCGGACTCGGCGCAGTGACCTACACCGGCGCCAATGGACAGCAGATCGTGCGCCCGCCTGGACTGTTCGATACGCCGGGCGCGGTGGCCGGCCCGGCGATGTTCGCCGCTTTGCTCGGCCTCATCTTCACGGTCAGTCCGGTTGCCGCGTGGAAGCGCGTGCTGTCGCTCGCGCTCGCCGGCTGCGGGTTCGCTGCGATCTACCTGAGTCAGGTGCGCATCAGCCTCGTCGTCGCCGTGCTGATGCTCGTCGTTTACGCGCTTGCGCTCCTGCGCCAGGGACGCGGCGCACGATTCTCTCAGTTCACCCTACTGGCCGTGGGCGTCGTGGTGTTCAGCTTTTCGCTGGCGCTCACGCTCGGCGGCGCCAGCATCTCGGAGCGGTTCCACTCGTTGTTCGCCGACGATCCGATTGCGGTCTATCAGAAGGCGCGCGGCGCGCAGCTGCAGTACACGTTCTCGGAAATGCTCTACGAGTACCCGTTCGGCGCCGGTCTTGGCCGGTGGGGGATGACGTCGGGGTATTTCGGATTCGCGAACCCGAACGTGCCGCCGATCTGGGCGGAGATCCAGTTCACGGGCTGGATGATCGACGGCGGCGTGCTGATGATTGCGCTCTACCTCGGGGCGCTGGCCGCGACCGCGCGTTCGCAGTTCAGGCTGACGAGGTCGGAGCGGTACCCGCGCCTGGCGACGTGCGCCGCCGTGGTGCTCGCCGCAGAACTCGGCCCGGCCGCGATGATCGTCAGCTTCACGCCGTTCGTCGCGCAGATCGGCATCCAGTACTGGTTTCTGGCGGGGGCGCTGCACGGCCTCGCCTGCCGCTACGGCCAGCAGGACGCATGAGGCCCTGGGTGCTCGCGGCCGGCGACTTCACACCGCTTGGCGGCATGGACCGCGCCAATCATGCGTTGGCGTGCCGGCTGGCGGCATCCGGGCGCGACGTGCACCTCGTGGCGCATCGCGTCGCGGCGCCGCTCACGGCGATGCGCGGGGTGACGGTCCACGACGTGCCGCGGCCCCTCGGATCGCACCTGCTGGGCGCGCCGCTGCTGTCACGCGCGGCCTCGTCGATTGCGTCGCGGCTCGGACCCGGCGCACGCCTGCTGGCCAACGGCGGCAACACGCGCTGGATCGCTCCGACGTGGGTGCACTACGTGCACGCCGCCTACGTTCCGCAGGTGGCGGCGGGCGTGCGTGCGCGCACCGCCGCCGCGATCGGGCGTCGGCTGTTCCTGGCGCGCGAGCGCGACGCGCTGTCGCGTGCCTCGGCGGTGATCTGCAACAGCGCGCGAACGGCTGCGGACGTGCGGCGGCATTACGGCATCGCCGCCGATCGCGTGCGCGTGGTGTATTACGGCTCCGACCCGGACGCGTTCGGCCCGATCACCGGCGACGAACGGGCCGCGGCGCGGGCGGCTCTCGGCCTCGACCCCGTGCGGCCGACGGCGGTGTTCGTCGGCGCGCTGGGCGACCGCCGCAAAGGGTTCGACCTCCTGTTCGAGGCATGGCGCCGCCTGTGCGCGGCGGGGGGATGGGACGTGGATCTTGCGGTCGCGGGCCGCGGCGCGGAAGCGGACGCCTGGCAGCGGCGCGCGCACGCCGCACGATTGAGCGATCGTCTGCACTTCCTCCACTTCCGTGACGACGTGCCGCGCGTGCTGGCGGCGTCCGACCTGCTCGTCCACCCGGCGCGGTACGAAGCCTACGGGCTCGGCGTGCACGAAGCGCTGACGCGCGGACTACCGGTCATTGTCACCGCATCTTCCGGCGTGACCGAGCGCATTCCCGCTGCGCTGGCGCCGCTCGTCCTGCCCGATCCTCCCTCGGTCGATGCCCTCGTCGAGCGGCTCCGCGCATGGCAGCACGCGTCGGCGGAATGGCGCGCGGTTGCCGGGACCGCCGGCGCGGCGCTGCGCGCGCGAACGTGGGATGACATGGCTGACGACATCGTCCGGATCATCGAGGCGGCATGACGGTCGCGGAGTTCATCGCCGTCGACGCGTGCTGGATCTGCGGCGGCACCTCGTTCGAGCCGATCGACGATGCCGCGTTCGATCTGACGGAGTACCAGCGGCAGGATCCGGATCTGGCGGCGTACTCGGGCCGCCACGTGAGCATTCAACGCTGCACCGCGTGCGACTTCGCGCAGCCGGCCGCGCTTCCGGCGTTGCCGCGGTTCTTCGACCGGATGTACGACCAGCGCTGGTCCGACGACTGGGTCGCGCGCGAACATGACGCCGGCTACAAGGATCTGATCTTCGCCGACATCCTGAGCGGTCTGGCCAGGCGCACGCGACCGGGCGTGCTGCTCGACGTCGGCGCCCACGCGGGGAGATTCCTCCGTCTGGCGAGCGGCGCCGGCTGGGAGGCGGAAGGCCTGGAGCTGAACCCGAAGACGGCGGCGTTTGCCGCGCGCGCCACGGGCGCGATCGTGCACCAGGGGAACGTGCACACGTTCCGACCGACCCGACGCTACGATGCGATCACGCTCATCGACGTGCTCGAGCACGTGCCGCAGCCGATCGACGTGATGTCGCGCGTTCGCGACTATCTCGCGCCCGGTGGCTGGCTGGCCGTGAAGGTGCCGAATGGCCCGGCGCAGCGCGCCAAGGAGCGCCTGCGGGCGCGGCTTCGGCCCGGCTATCGCGCGACGATTGCCGACAATCTCGTTCACGTAAATCACTTTTCCGCCGCGTCCCTGACGCGCGCGCTCAACGTCGCAGGATTTCGCGACGTCCGCGTCGTTGCCGCGGCACCGGAACTGCCGCACCAGTCCGGCACCGGCTGGCTGCGGCTCGGCGCGTTCCGGCTCTCGCGCGCGGTTCCGCGCGGGACGTCGTTGCCGCTGGCGTTCAACCTGCAGGCGTATGCGCAGCGAGACTGATCGTCCGGCGCTCAGCGTCGTCATTCCGACGTTCAACAACGAGCGGGTACTTCGACAGTGCCTCGAGGCGTGGCAGCGCGTCGGTGGCGATGCCGTCGAGGTCATCGTTGTCGAAGATGGATGCCGGGACGGCACGCCCGCGCTGCTCGACGAGATCGCGGCGACGCCATGGGGACGGACGCACCTTCGATGGCGCCACGAGGACGATGCCCACGAGCTGCGGTGCACCAACGCGGGCATCGCGCTGGCGCGCGGCACGCTGGTGATGGCGTGGCAGGACGACATGTTCCTGCGCGCGCCGTGGCTCGTGCCCGAGCTGCGCGCCACCTTCGCTGCCTATCCGGATCTCGGCATGCTGAGTCTCAGCCGCGGGTTGAACTGCGCGCCGTTCGACCGCCCGATCGAGCGGTGGGAAGATCTCGTCGACTGGCGGCGCCTGCAGAGCACCATCGGCCCCGCGCCCGGCAACTGGTTTCGCCTGCAGGAAGTCGACAGCGTGATTCGTCCGTGGATCGTACGCCGCGCATGCCTCGATCGCGTCGGGCTGCTCGACGAAGCCTTCCGCCCGACGGAATGGGACGAAGCGGACCTTGCCTTCCGGATCCGCGGCGAAGGGTGGAAGGTCGCGACGTGCGGCTACGAGCGGCTGCGGGCCTACACGCACCTCGGGAGCACGACGATCGGCAAGCAACCGTCCGCCAGCTATCTCGAGAAAGTGCTGCGCAACGGCCGGCTGTTTCACGCCCGCTGGGATGCGGCGATCGCACGGCACCACTCGCGCGAACGCCGCACGTGGCGGCGCCGCTCGACGCTCGCCGGATGGGCGGCGACGGCGGATCAGATCAGCCGCGCCGCGGCGCGGAAAGTGTGGCGCACCGAGTCATGACGGCGATGCGCACCGGCGTCGGCGCGCACTATCGCGAGCGCAGCTGGCTCGAACGGTGGGCCGCCGGCGTGCGCCTGTCCCGCGCACCACATTGGCTGCGGGCGCTGTTGAAGCGCGCCATGGCGCTCGTGCTGCGCACGATGCCCGGCGACCACCTGACGTCCCGCCTGCCCGGCGGCGAGCGCGTGCGCGTCGACCCCGCGTACCGCCATCTCGGGTGGAACGCCGAGGAGTATGCGGCGTTCAAGGGGTGCACCCGCCGCGGCGCGACGGTGCTCGATGTGGGCGCCAACGTCGGCGCCTACACCGTGCTCTTCGCGCAGTGGGTCGGCAGCCGCGGCCGTGTGTACGCGTTCGAGCCGGCGTCGGCCAGCCGCGCCGGCCTGGTGCGCCACGTCGCCATCAACGGCCTTGCGGATCGCGTGACCGTCCGGCCCGAAGCGGTGGCGGCAGCGACCGGCCGCCAGCGGTTCGTCGACGTCGCGACGCACGGAGACAATCGCCTGACGACGGCAAGCGACGCCGGCGCCGTGGACGTGCCGGTGATCAGCATCGACGAGTTCTGCCGCGTCTCCAACGTCCGCTTGGACGTCATCAAGATCGACGTCGAAGGCGCGGAGCTCGACGTGCTCCGCGGCGCACGCGAGACGATCGCGCAGCGGGGGCCCGCGCTGTCGCTCTTCGTGGAGCTGCATCCCTCGGCCTGGCCGGCGCTCGGCATCACGCGCGCCGACGTGGAGTCGGAACTGCGGCGGCAGCAGCTGACTCTCGAGCCGCTTCCGGGCGTCGCCGATCCGTGGACGACGGAAGGGGTCTGCGTGCGCGTTCGGAGCACCGCGTGATGCGGATCCTGATCGCGAACGACATCGCCGCAGGGGCGGGCGGCGTGGAAAGCTACCTGGCCGCGCTCGTGCCCGCCCTGCAGGCCGCTGGACACACGGTCGCATTGCTCCACGATCTGCCGGTCGACGCGGCGGCGCCTGTTCACATCGCGCGCGATCACGTGCCCTGCATCGGCGTGCGCAGCGAAGGCCTCGACGCGGCGCTGCAGCGGATTCGCCGCTTTGCGCCCGACGTCTGCTTCTCCCACAACATGGGCGCGCTCGACGTGGACAACGCGCTCGTCGGCGAATGGCCGGTCGTCAAGATGCTGCACGGGCACTTCGGGACGTGCGTGAGCGCGCGCAGGGCCGTTGCCTTTCCGCAGGTGCGCGCATGCGCGCGCGAGTTTGGCGCGGCGTGTCTTCTGCACTACCTGCCGCGACGCTGCGGCGCGGCGAATCCGCGCGTCATGATCGACGAGTACCGCTGGGCGCGGCGGCAGGCCGCCCTGTTCAGCCGTTACGATTCGATGATCGTCGCGAGCGCGTACATGCGGGAGGCGTGCCTGCGTGCGGGCGTGGCCGGCGAGCGTGTGACCGCGATTCCCCTGTTTGCGCCGCTCGACGTGCCGCCCGCGACGCGCGACGGCGAGGCGCGCGAGATCGACGTGTTGATGCTTGGCCGCCTGACCGCGTTGAAGGGACCGGACGTACTGCTGCGGGCGATCGCGGAACACACGCCGTCGGCCCGCGTGGTCATCGCGGGGGATGGACCGGAGCGCACGCGGCTGGAGCGCTTCGCCGACACGCATCGCCTTCACGTGCGCTTTCCAGGCTGGGTCAGCGGCGCCGATCGCGACGCCCTGCTGCGCGATGCGCGCGTCGTCGCCGTTCCAAGCGTCTGGCCCGAGCCCTTCGGCCTGGTCGGCCTCGAAGCGGGTGCGTTCGGTACACCCGCCGTCGCGTTCGACAGCGGCGGCATCGGCGAATGGCTGCGGGACGGCGTGAATGGACGCCTGGTCCATCCGTCCGCCGGGGCGGAGGGCTTCGGCCGCGCCATCGCCGCCGTCCTGTCGGATCGCGATGCCTGGACGCGCCTGTCCGCGGGTGCGCGGGCAACCGGCGGAGAGTTTTCCGTCGCGCGCCATGTGCGTGCGCTCGTTTCCGTCTTCAACCGCGCCGCGGCGTGTCGTCACGCCGGGTCTGAAGACCCGGCCCACGTGTGACGCCGAAAGAAGAGGCCGTAGGGCGGGTCTTCAGTCCCTGAGCCCCGTGAGCCGTGAGCCCCGTGAGCCCTGAGCCCTAAGCCCTGAGCCCTAAGCCCTGAGCCCTGAGCCCTGAGCCCTAAGCCCTAAGCCCTAAGCCCTAATCTTCCATGCTCTGGCACATTCTGACCCCCGAATATCCCCCCGACTGCGGCGGTGTGGGCGATTACACGGCGTTGATCGCGGCGGCCCTCGCCGACGCCGGCGACGTCGTGCACGTGTGGCATCCCGGCGCCGCGCTGGCGCGCGCCGCGCGTCTCACGGTGCATGCGCTGCCGGATCGGTTCGCGCGCGGCTCGCGCGCGGTGCTCGATCGCGCGTTCCTCGACATGCCCGGGGCAATCCTCGTGCAGTACGTGCCGACCGCATTTGGACTGCGCGGCGCGAACGTGCCGTTCGCCCGCTGGCTGCTCGGCGTGCGCCAGGCGGGCGGCGACGTCCGCGTGATGTTCCACGAGCCGTTCTTCTACTTCGGTCTCGAACGGCCGTGGCGCAACGCGCTCGCCATCGCGCAGCGCGCGATGGCCTCGCTGATGGTGCGTGCGGGCCGCACGGTGTATTTCTCGACCGGGAACTGGTCGCGCTATCTCCGTCCGTACGGGCGTGTCGGTGACGCCGAGGTCCTCCCGGTGCCCGCGACCATCGCGATCGATCCCCCCTCGTCGCTGGTCAACGGGTGGATGACCCGCGTCGAGCCGCGCGAGGGCGCCGTCATCGGCCACTTCGGCACTTACGGCGAGCATGTCGCGGCGGAGCTGCGCCGCGTCCTGCCGGAGATCTGGCGGACGCGGCCGTCCGCCCGCGTGCTGCTCGTCGGCGACGGCAGCGTCGCGTTCATGAAGGAGATGCGCGCCGCCGCACCACGGCCGGACAGCGTCAACGCGACCGGCCGTCTGTCGAGCGAGGACGTCGCCGCCGCGCTGCGCGCGTGCGACGTGTTGATCGCGCCGTATCCCGACGGCGTGACGACGCGCCGCACCTCGATGATGGGAGCGCTCACGAGCGGCCGGCCCGTCGTCACCACCGACGGGCCGCTGACCGAAGGGATCTGGCGCGAGACGCGCGCCGTCCCGCTGGTTGCGGCAGGCGACGCTGCGGCGTTCGCCGGATGCGTCGACCGCATCGCCGGGGACAAGACGCTGCAGACCGCGATTGGCGCGGCGTGCCGCGGCCTCTACGACGAACGCTTTGCCCTCCGCCACACCGTCGCGGCGCTCCGGCGTGCAGACGTCCCGGCAATCGTCACGTGAGCGCGCCGCGTCCGCTGTCCATCCTCCTGGTCGGTGATTACGCGGAGGACGCGCGGCTCGGGTCGTCGAAGGTCTTCTTCAAGCTGCGCGACGAGTTCACCTCGCGCGGGCACAGCTGCGACGTCGTGTGGGCGCACGACATCGGAGGCTGGCCGGCGAATCGGCACATCCGTCAGCTCGCCTCGCCGTGGCTGGCCGGGCGCGCGCTCGCCCGGCGCATGGGCGCGAAGCGCTACGACGTGGTCGATGCCGCCAGCGCAGAAGGCTTGTTCCTGGGCGTGATGAATCTGGTCGCGCACGTGGACGGCCACGCGTTGATCTGCCGCTCGAACGGCCTCGAGCACACCAACTACGCGCGCATGCTCGACGATCACCGCCACGGGCTGCTGCCCAAACCGTGGACGCGCCGGCTGTGGTATCCGGCGACGAGGCTGACGCAGGTCGCTGCCGCGGCCCGGCTCGCCGACCGCCTGATCGTGCTGAACGAAGCCGACCGGCGCTTCGCGCTCGACCGCGGCTGGCAGCCAGCCGATCGCGTCGCGCTCATTCCGCACGGCGTATCACAGGTCTTTGTCGAGAGTGCGCCGGCGCCCGATGCGCCGCGCGGCGCCGGGCTGCTGTTCTGCGGTTCGTGGGCCCACGTCAAGGGGATCGCCTATCTCGCCGCCGCCATGGAGCGCCTGCACGCCGACGGTCACCGCTGGCCGCTGACCGTGCTCGGCCCCGGCGTCGATCGCGTGCAGGTCCTCGACAGCTTTGCGCCGGCCGTCCGTCCGCTCGTCACGGTGATCGATCGCGCGGCCGAGACGCGAGTGATCGAGGAGTACCGGCGGCACGACGTCCTGCTCGCGACGTCGAGTTATGAAGGGTTCGGCCTCGTGGTCATCGAGGCGATGAGCCAGCGGCTGCCGGTGATTGCCACGCCGGCCGGATATGCCGAGACGATCGTGCGCGACGGCGTCACCGGTATTCGCATCCCGTTCCGCGATGCGGACGCGCTCTCGGCGGCGGTGGTGGCGCTCATGACCGATCGCTGCCGACGGCGGCAACTGGGCGACGCCGCGCACGACGCGGTTGCCGGGCTGACATGGGCCGCGACGGCTGCGCAGACGCTGGCCGTGTACGAATCCGCGCGGGCCGGACGCACCACACGATGACGCCACGGCTGACCATCGGGATCACCACCCGCAATCGCGCCGGTTCGCTGAACGCGTGCCTGCGTTCGCTCGATCTGCTCGCTCCGCTCGCGCCCGAGATCCTCGTCTTCGACGACGGCTCGTCGCCGCCCGCCGCCGATCAGATCGATGGCGGGCTGCCGCGTCCCCGCATCCTGCGCGACGCCGCGAGCCCCGGGTACATCGTCGGACGCAACCGGCTCGTACGCGAGGCGGCGGCGCCGGCGGTCCTGCTGCTCGACGACGACACGCGGATTCTGTCGCTGGAGAGCCTCGAGCAGGCGCTGCAGGTGCTCGACGGCGATCGGTCCGTTGCCGCGATAGCCTTCGCGCAGACGGAGGCGGACGGCCGGCCGTGGCCGGCGGCGATGCAGGCGTCGCCCGCGCAATCGCCGGCGATCGTCGCGAGCTTCATCGGGTTTGCGCACCTGGTGCGGCGGGATGCCTTTCTATCGGTCGGCGGGTATCGCGAAGAGTTCGTGCACACCGGCGAGGAGAAGGATCTCTGTCTTCGATGGCTCGACGGCGGACGTGCGGTCGTCTACCTGCCGTCGGCCGGGATTGCGCACGTGACGGATCCGTCCGGCCGTGACCGCGCACGATACCTGCGGCGCCTGGTGCGGAACGATTGTCTCAACGCCCTCTACAACGATCCGCTGCCGCGCGTCCTGTGGACCGTGCCGGCACGATACGCGCTCTACTTCCGCATGCGTAGTGCGTGGGGCATTCGTGATCCGTGGGGATGGGCGTGGATCGTGCGGGAGCTCGGATCGCGGATTCTGCCGATCGTCGCATCCCGCCGCCCCGTGTCCCGCGCGACGGTGAGGCAGTGGCGTGCGCTCACGCGCGCCCCGCGGCCGTACGCCATCTCCGCACCGGCCGGCAGGGTGGCCAATCATGCGTGACGCGCTCGCCAGGGTCGTCCGCTCGCTGCCGGTGCCGCTGCGCTGGCGGGTCCGCAACGCCTACGCGCTCGCGCAGTGGATGCGCGGCGCCCGGTCGCCGTACGACGGCGCGTTCTGGAACTTTCATGCGGGCGGGGACTGGGATGGGCTCGCGCGCTTGATCCTCGCGCATCGCGCGCCTCGATCGATCGTAGACGTCGGCTGCGGCACCGGCGCGCTGCTCGCCGCGATCCACGCGCGTGCGCCGCGGCTGACGACGCTCGGCATCGATTCCGGCGCCGAAGGTCTCGCGCGCGCCGCGCGGCATGGTGTCGCCGTCGAGCAGATGGACCTGGCCTTCTTCGGTCGGCGCAGCGCCGAGCGCCTTGCCGCCCGGATCGCCGAGTTCGAGATGGCCGTCTGTCTCGAGACGGCCGAACACCTCCCGCCGTGGTCGGCCGGTCCGCTCCTCGACGCGCTGACGCGCGCGCCCATCGTCGTCTTTTCGGCGGCGCATCCCGATCAGCAGGGCACGCAGCACATGAACGAGCGACCGTTCGAATACTGGCGGCGCCAGTTCGCGGCGCGCGGGTTCGCGCTCAGCCCTGACGACGCGGAGTTTCGCGGCGCCGTCGCGCGTCTCGACCTGCCCTGGTGGTATCCCGCGAACATTCACGTGTTCGTGCGGAGCGGGACGTGAGGCGCCTGCTGACGATTGGTCACTCGTACGTGGTCGCCGCGAATCGCCGGCTTGCCCACGAGATGGCGAAGCAGGGGGGCGGGGAGTGGGACGTCACCGCGATCGCGCCCCGCAAGTACCGCGGAGACCTGCGCCCGATCGACGTCGAGCCGATCGCGCACGAAGCGGATCGGCTGCAGCTGGCCGATGTCCGCTTCGATCGCAGCCCGCACTTCATGTGGTACCGCGACATCACGCCCGTGGCGCGTGGACGCTGGGACGTCGTCCACTGCTGGGAGGAGCCCTACGTGCTGGCGGGCGCGCAGATCGCACGCGCGGTCCCTCGCGGCGCACGGCTCGTCGTAGCCACGTTTCAGAATCTCGCGAAGCGTTATCCGTGGCCGCTCAGCGCCTTCGAGCGTTCGACCATGGCGCGCACGGACGGATGGATCGCGTTTGGCCGCACGGTCCACGACACGCTCGCCAGCCGTCCGCCCTATACCGCGCGGCCCTCACGGGTGCTGTCGCCCGGCGTCGACGTCGAGCGGTTCCGTCCCGACGCCACGCTCCGCAGCCGCATGCTGGCGCGGCTCGGGTGGGCATCCTCCGATCCGGTCATCGGGTTTGTCGGGCGCTTCGTGCCGCAGAAAGGGCTGGCGGTGCTGCTCGACGCGCTGCGGCTCGCGAACGCGCCGTGGCGCGCGCTGTTCGTAGGCGGCGGACCGATGGAACCCGATCTCCACCGTTTCGCCGCCGAGTGCTCCTTTCGTGTCCACGTCGAGACGGCCGCGCGCCACGACGACGTGCCGGCGTGGCTGAACGCCATGACCGTCCTCTGCGCGCCGAGTCAGACGACGACAGAGTGGCGCGAGCAGTTCGGCCGGATGCTCATCGAAGCGATGGCCTGCGGCGTGCCGGTCCTGTCGAGCGATAGTGGAGAGATGCCGCACGTGGTCGGCGATGCCGGGGTCGTCCTGCCGGAGGACGACGCTCGTGCATGGGCCCGCGAAATCGATCGCCTCGCCGCGGATCCGCTGCTGCGTGCCGAGCGCTGCGCGCGTGGACTCGATCGAGCGCGGTCGCACTTTGCGTGGCCGATCGTCGCACGGGCGCACCTCGACTTCTTCAACGCCGTGATGGATGGTGCCCGGGCATGACGACCCCGCTGCGTGTGGCAGTCATCGCCGATTATGCGGAAGAAGGCTGGCCGAGCATGGATCTGGTCGCGGACATGCTCATGAGCCACATCGAGCGTGAGCACGGACGGCGGATCGCGGCGCGGCTCGTCCGGCCGCGAATGCCGCGGCGCCTGACGCGCGTCGCGGCGCTCGCGACCCGCCGCCGGATCCGCGGCTTCGACCGCGTGGCGGCGCGCCACTGGGACTATCCCCGCGTCGTCGCGCCGCTCGCGAACGCGTTCGACGTCTACCACATCGTCGATCACAGCTACGCGCACCTCGTGCACGTGCTGCCGGCGTCGCGCACGATTGTCACGTGCCACGACGTGGACGCCTTCCGATCGGTGCTGGAGCCGCGTGAGGAGCGCCGCTCGGCGCCGTATCGCTGGATGACGCGCCGCATCCTGTCCGGCCTCGGCCGTGCGGCGCGGGTCGCGTGCGACAGCGAGGCGACCCGTCGCGCGCTGATTGCGCTGGCGCACCTGCCCGAGGAGCGGCTGACGGTGATTCCGAACGGCGCCGACACCGGCGGCCAGCCCGACGCGGACGCCGCCGCCGACGTCGAAGCGGCGCGTCTGCTCGGGCCGCGCCGCGTCCCCGAGCTGCTGCACGTCGGCAGCACGATCGAGCGCAAGCGCATCGATCTGCTGCTCGACGTCTTCGCCGCGGTGCGGCGGAACCGTCCAGATGTCCGACTGACCCGCGTCGGTGGTCCGTTCACGGCGGATCAGCGCGTTCGCGCCCGCGAGCGGGGCGTCACCGACGCGATCGTCGTCTTGCCGTTCGTGGATCGGGCGACGCTCGCGGCCGTCTACCGGCGCAGCGCCGTCGCGCTGCTGCCGTCGGAGCGCGAGGGTTTCGGGCTGCCGCTCATCGAGGCGCTGGCGTGCGGCACGCCGGTCGTGGCCAGCGATATTCCCGTGCTGCGGGAAGTCGGCGGCGCCGCCGCGACCTACTGCGCCGTCGGGGACCGCGATACCTGGGCCGAGACGATCCTGCGATTGCTCGGGGAGCGTGAGACGGACGCGGGGGCGTGGCGCGCCCGCCGCGACGCCGGCATCGCGCGCGCACAGGTCTTCAGCTGGTCGCGCTACACGGCGAGCGTCGTCGACCTCTACGAGCACGTGGCCGGCCGGCGCGCCTCGACACCGGCACGGGAGGCCGTGACGTCGTGATCCGCGTCCTGCACGTCGGCAAGTTCTATCCGCCGCATGCCGGCGGGATGGAGCGCGTGCTCGAAACGATCTGCCGGGCGAGTCAGGGCTTCGTCGAAAACCACGTCCTCGTCCTGAATGGATCGAGCCGGACGGTGCAGGAGAGGCGCGACGGCGTACACGTCACCCGCGTTGCCAGCATCGGATCGATCGGCTCCGTCCACGTCGCGCCGGGGTTTGCCCGGCGGCTCGCGCGGACGGCGGCGGATCTCATCGTGCTGCACGAGCCGAATCCCTGGGCGCTGCTGTCGTACGCGATCGCGCGTCCCGGGCCGCCGCTCTTCATCTGGTACCACAGCGACGTGGTCCGGCCGGCGCTGCAGTACGCGCTGTTCTATGCGCCGCTCGCCCGCGTCGCCTACGCACGCGCGCAGCGGATCATCGTCTCGTCGCCGCCGCTCGGCGAGTACGCAGCCGTGCTGACGCCGTACCGCGATCGCGTCCGGGTCGTGCCGTTCGGGATCGAGCCATCGCGATGGAGGAGCCACGCGGGCGCGGGCCCGTCGGGCGAGCCATTCGTGCTGTTCGCGGGACGGCACGTCGCGTACAAGGGAGTGGACGTCCTGCTGCGCGCGCTGGCGCAGAGCACCGCCCGCGCCGTCATCGTGGGAGACGGCCCGAAACGGCGGGCCTGGGAAGCGATGGCGCGCGGCCTCGGCCTGAACGGCCGCGCGACCTTCACGGGCGAAGTGCCGGACGACGAGCTGCGTCGCCTCATGCACGCGTGCGCGGCCCTGGTTCTGCCGTCGGTGACGCGCGCGGAGGCGTTTGGTTACGTGCAGCTCGAGGCGATGGCGGCGGGCAAACCGGTGATCAGCACCGACGTGCCGTCGGGCGTCTCGTGGGTGAATCAGCACATGCGCACCGGTCTGATCGTGCCGTCCGGAGACGATCGTGCGCTGCGCGCGGCCATCGATCGCCTGATGGCGGATTCGTCGCTGCGCGATCGTCTCGGCGCCGCTGGACGGGCGCGCGTCGAGCAGGAGTTCACGCTCGAGCGGCTGCGCGACCGGCTGCGGACGCTGTACGAGGAGGGCGCGGTCGTGCCGCAGCGCCCTGCCGCATGCTGAAGCGCGCGTTCGACATCGCGTTGTCGGGTGCCGGCCTGGTGGCGTCCTCGCCGCTCTGGGCGCTCTTCGCGGCGGCGATCAGACTCGAGGACGGCGGGCCGATCTTCTTCACGCAGGAGCGGGTCGGACGCGGCGGCCGCCCGTTCACCGCCTTGAAGTTCCGATCGATGCGGCCGGACGCCGAGGCCGGCGTCGGCGCGATTCAGGCGGCGGAACACGATCCGCGTGTCACGCGGACCGGGCGGTTCATGCGCGCGACCGCGATGGACGAACTGCCGCAGCTCTGGAACATCTTCCGCGGCGACATGAGCTTCGTCGGTCCGCGCGCGCTGCGGCCGGGGGAGATCGAAACGGGACGGAACGGCGTGATGGAGCGGCTCGAGGACGTGCCCGGATTCGCCACGCGGGTCACCGTGCGCCCGGGCCTCACCGGCATCGCGCAGGTGTACGCCCGCCGGGATCTGCCGCGCCGGCACAAGTTCCGCTACGACCGCCTCTACGTACGGCGCCAGTCGTGGTGGCTCGACGCGCGATTGATTCTCCTGTCGTTTTGGATTAGCGTGCTGGGCACATGGGAAGCGCGCGGGCGAAAATACTGACCCCACTCATTCATGATGCGTGACGTCGTCGTCGTGGGCGGCGGTCCCGCCGGATTGATGACCGCGCGCCAGCTCGCCACCGAGGGCCACGACGTCCTCGTCCTCGAAGAACATCCCCACATCGGCGTCCCGACGCACTGCACCGGCCTCCTCGGTCTCGACGCCTTTTCCGAGCTCGACCTTCCCCGCCACACCATTCTCGACAGCACGCAGGCGGCGCGCTTCGTCGCTCCTGACGGCAGTTGCGTGCAGGTCGAAACCGACCGCGTGCACGCGGCGATCGTCGATCGTGCCGCGTTCGATCAATCGCTCGCGGATCAGAGCCGCGCCGCCGGGGCGGAGCTGCGCGCGCCGGCCCGGGTGCGATCGATCGCGATTGCCGAGACCGGCGTCACGATCACCGCGGACGGCTGCGACGAACCGATTGCCGCGCGAGCGTGCGTGCTCGCGTGCGGCGCGAGCTACCGGTTCAACCGTCAGCTCGGACTCGGTGTGCCGCGCGCGCTCGCGCACAGCGCGCAACTCGAGCGCGCGTTCGACGGCCCTGACGCGGTCGAAGTGCACCTGGGGCGACTGGTCGCACCTCGCGGATTCGCGTGGGTCGTGCCGTTCAGGCGTGGGCTTCAGCGGTGCCAGCGGCTGGGACTGCTCGCCGACGCGCGCGCGGGCGCGTGGTTCCGCGCGTTTGCGGCTCGCGTCCGTTCGCGGTTCGGCGTCGATGAAGGGGAGTGGCCCGAGCCGCGCCTCAAGGTCCTGCCGCTTGGCCCGGTGTCGAAGACATTCGCGCCGCGGCTCCTTGCCGTCGGCGATGCCGCGGGCCTGGTGAAGCCCACGACCGGCGGCGGCATTTACTACAGCCTGATCAGCGGGCACTTCGCCGCCGAGACGCTGCATCACGCGCTTCGCGACGACGATTGGCGCGAGGCCCGCCTGCGCGAGTACGAGACGCGCTGGCGGGATCGCCTCGGCGCCGAAATCCGCATCGGCCTGGCGTTCCGGATGCTCGCGTCGCGGCTGACCGACCGGGGCATGGACGCGATCGTCGAGCTCGCGCGCATCGACGGCATCGTCCCGATGCTGCGCCAGACGGCCGACTTCAACTGGCACCGCCGGTCGGCGCTCGCGCTGCTGCGGCACGCGCAGTTCCGGCGGATCCTGCTCTCGTCGCTGTGGAGTTGAACGTCCACCGCTTCACACCGTCACGGCCTGCGGCTCATCACGAAGTTCACGAAGTCCACCGTTGGCCGTGAGGGTGGCTGCCGGAGAGATGCCGCCACCGTGCCTGACGATCTTCGTCTTCGTGCGCTTGCCTCAGCGCTGAACGGCGCGCCGCTCCAGATTGACGACGCGGTCATCGATCTCGCGATCGACCACGGCGTCGCGGCGCTCCTCGCGCGCAGCCCGGCGGGCCGCGCGGCGGCGGAGCCAGGAGCGGCGCGGCTCAGGGCCCACCTTCGCGAGCGCGAAGTGCTGACCGCGATTCAGGACCGTGAGATCGTGCGGGTGCTCGACCTCCTCGCCGCCCGCGGCGTGTGCCCGCTCGTCATCAAAGGGGCGCATCTCGCGCACGCGATCTACCCGTCGCCGGCGCTGCGTCCTCGCGGCGACACCGACCTGCTCATCGCCGACCGCGACCGCGAGCAGGCCGCCGCGGCGCTTGCGAACGCCGGCTACTCGCCGCTCGCGCACGTCCGCGGCTCCGTCATCCTCGGGCAGTTTCACTTCATCCGCCGCGACGCGGTCGGCGTCCCGCACGCGCTCGACGTCCACTGGCGTGTGGCCGCGCCGCTGCTGTTCGCCTCTGTGCTGCCGATCGACGCGCTTCGCGGCCGCGCCGTCCGCGTCCCGGCGCTCGGCGCCCAGGCTTGCGGTCCATCGCGCGCTGACGCCCTCGTCCTCGCGTGCATTCATCTCGCCGCGCATCATCGCGACAGCGCAATCCTGTTGTGGCTGTACGATCTGCTGCTGCTCGCGTCGGCGCTCGACGACCGCGAGCACGACGCCTTCGTCGATACCGTGGTGCGCTCTCGCGTCGCCGCGATCTGCGCGCATGCGCTCGGGCACGCCGATCACTTCTTCGACGATGGAGGGCTCGCGGCCCTCGCGTCGCGGCTGCGGGCGGAAGCGGAGCACCGGCAGGAGCCAAGCGCGCGGCTCCTGACGCTGGCGCGGCCGGTCGACGGGCTGTTGCTGGATCTGCGGACGTCGCCGACGTGGGGCCTGCGCGTCCGCCTGCTGCGCGAACACCTCGTCCCCAACCGGGATTTCATGCGCGCGAGGCACACGCGCGGCTGGCTGCCGCTCGCATAC